>CAZEAX010000147.1:0-10270 GCA_964510405.1 uncultured Streptomyces sp.
GGATCCCGTTGTAGGTGCCATAGATCAGCTTCGCGGAGGGATCGATGCTCAGCACCATCGTCGAGCCGCGCTGCACGATGGTCGTCGCGCAGCCGTTGGCGTGCAGGTCCTGCGCGACATCGTGGCCGCTGGTTCCGGTCCCGATAACCAGCGCCTGCTTGCCGCGCCACTCGGCGCCGTGCGTGTACTCGGTCGTGTGCAGCACATCGCCCTTGAAGTCCTTCAACCCGGGCAACTCCGGGATACGCGGCGAACCGACGAGCCCGTTGGCGAAGACGAGATGCCTGGGATGCAGCGTGCGCTCGGTGCCGTCGGTGCGGCGCACCACCGCGTTCCAGCGGCCGGCGGATTCGTCGTACGACCCGGAGTCGAACTCGGTGCCGGTCCAGAAATTGATTTCCATTGCCCACGCGTACGCCTCGAACCAGTCCGCGAGCATGTCCTTCGGCAGATAGGTGGGCCACGAGATCGGAAACGGCATGTACGGCAGATGATTGAAGCGCGTGTCGTTGTGCAGCGCGAGCGAGTGATAGCGTTTGCGCCAGCAGTCGCCGACACGCTCGAATTTGTCCACGACGAGCGCGTCCACGCCAATGCGACCGAGCGTGGCCGCCAGCGAGAGTCCGGCCTGGCCGCCGCCGGCAATGAGCACGGTCGGCTCGCGATCGGCATAGGCCTGGCTCGCGATGCGCTGTTCCTTCCAGTTGGTGCCGCCGAAGTTGCGCGAAAACGCTACACCCGTCGGCGCGCGCTTGCCGATTTGTTCCTCAAACCCTTTCAGCTCGTGCAAGCTGGTCATCAGTTGAAATGCCCGCGAAGGCTCCACGGCCGGCAACCTCACCACACCGAAGCCGCGTCCGACCTTCGTTTCAAATTGGAAGATGCCCTCGATGACATCGATGCCGGCCCTCTGCATGCGGCGCGGGGGCGTGCGTCCTTCGGCGATCGCAAACGCGCGCGCGCCGGCGGTGCCCTGCTTCGCCACCATCAAGGCGGCAATATCTTCAGCGCCCTGGCGCGGCGTGATGGACCAGGTAAAAGCCAGCAGATCGCGCCAGTGACTGTCGGGCGCAAAGAGCGACGCGACAGACGTCCGGCTTTCGCTCTGCAGGGCCACGTCCAACTGCGCGAGCCATTGCTCGACCAATCCCTGCTCGGACCGGACGGCCGGCTTCCCGACAACCGGTTGATTTCTGGCGACGCCCATCAGTTACTCCGCTTGCATAGATTCATTGCACCGCTTACTAAGTTGAAGCTTTTGCTGCTCCTGCAGCCGCAGCGATTCGACCTGCTGCTCTTGCGATTGTTGCTGTTATGCATGCGGGAACGCCGTCGGCAACGGCACCGCCCTGCCTGCGCCGGATTTCATGGACCCACTCCCCCCGTTTGACCGGCCAATTTTACGCTTAGTCTCCCATTAACGTGCGGCCGCCCGCTCCGCAGTTAAGGATGAACTCGCCTTGAATCTGCTACTCGACGCGCATGCCCGCGTCGTGCACGACTTTGCGCCAGCGAGGCACCTCGATGGCGATCAGCTTGTGGAACTCTTCCGGACTGCTTCCCAACGCAATCCCGCCGTCCTCGGCCAACGTGTTCGCAATGTCAGGGGACTTGACCGCACCGGCGAGATTCATGTTGAGCTTGCGGATTATCGCGGGCGATGTGCCCGCCGGCGCGAGCCAGCCATGCCAGGTACTTACGTCGAATCCGGGAACACCCGATTCCGCGATAGTCGGCAGCCCGGGCAGCGCCGCACAGCGTTCGCTGGTGCTGACGGCAAGCGCGTTCAATCGCTTTGCCTTGACGTAGGGCAAGGTTGCCAACACGTTTCCAAACAGCATTTGCACCTGGCCGGCTATCGCATCCACCAGCACCTGGCCCGTTCCCTTGTATGGAACCAGCACGATTTTGATTTGCGCCATGGACGCGAACCACGCCGAGACCAGATGCGTGGTGCTGCCGTTCGCCATGCCCATCGCGATGGCGTCCGGCTTCGCCTTTGCGAGCGCGATGAGATCTTTGGTCGACCCGGCCGGCAGCGCGGGATGCGTCAGCAGCAGAAACGGGGCCTTTGACACGAGCGAGATAGATGCAAAATCCCTGGCGGGATCGTACGCCAGGTCCGGACGCAATGCCGGGACCAAGGTGAGTGAGGTCGAACTCGCCATCAGCGTGTATCCGTCGGGAGCCGCTTTTGCAACGAGGCCGTAACCCACCGTGGAACCCGCACCCGGATGGTTCTCGACGACGAATGGACGCCTGAAGTCTTCGCCCAGTTTTTGCGCAAGCATGCGCGCCTGCAAATCCGTGGCTGCGCCGGGCGCCGTCGGGACAATCACACGCACGGGCTTGACCGGATAATCCGGCGGACTTTGAGCATATCCGGTTAAAGCATGAGGCGAGCTTGCAATGGCGATTGCCGCCAACCGCGTGAATCGCCGAGTCAAGCTCGCCGGTCCACCGGGCAGATGAATTAAAATCGTTTGCATGTCGATTAAGAATCCCTAACATGGTGAAATGCGCCGCGGCAGGCCATGCCGCACGAACCCGGGAAACATTTCAAATGCCCTGCGTTGAAAGAGCCAATGAACCCGCGATTTTTTACGAGCTCGAAGACTATACCGACCCACGGAAAAATGCGCCGCATCTTTTGCTTGCCGCGAACGATCGCACGCGCCCTGGCGACGCTGGCGTCGGCCTGCGGCCTCGCTGGCGCGCAGGATTTTCCGTCGGCGCATCCCCTGCACATCGTCACCTCCCAGCCCGGAAGCGGCAGCGACGTTATCGCGCGCATCCTCGTCAAGCGATTGCCGGACGTATTCGGGCAGACGGCGATCGTCGACAATCGCGGAATTCTCGCGGCGGAATTCGTCGCCAACGCACCGGCGGACGGTTATGCCGTGCTTTTTTACAGCACACCGCTCTGGGTTTCTCCGTTATTGCAGCCGCAGTCGCCGTGGGATGCGTTAAGGGATTTTGCGCCGGTTTCCCTGGCGGCCAACGCGCCCAATCTTCTCGCGGTCCACCCTTCGCTGCCCGTGAAATCGGTCAAAGATCTGATCGCGCTGGCGCGCGCGAAGCCGGGTCAACTCAACTACGGCAGCGGATCCGTGGGCTCCTCATCGCATCTGGCGGCGGAGCTTTTCAACATGATGGCCGATGCAAACATTACGCGCATCCCGTATCGCGGCGTGGGCCTGGCGCTGGTGGGCCTGCTCAGCGGCCAGGTGCAAGTGCTGTTCCCGTCCGCCGGATCGGGACTGCCCTATGTGAGATCAGGCCGGTTACGAGCGCTTGCAGTTTCCAGCGCCAGACCAACGGCCCTTTTTCCAGGGTTACCGACCATCGCCGAATCCGGCGTCCCCGGTTACGAGGCAGATACACCAACCGGCATCTTCGTTCCCGCCGGCACGCCGCCGAAAATCGTTTCGCAATTGCAACAGGGAATCACCGCGACGCTCAAGCTGCCTGAGATAAAAGCACTTATCTTCGCCCAGGGAACCGAAGTCGTCGGCACCTCGCCGGGCGAATTTGCGAGCTGGCTTAAATCGGATATCGCGCGGTGGACGAAACTGATCCGCGAAAAAGGTCTGCGGCAGGATTAGCGATCAGCCTGGCCACACAGGCTGGTGATAGCCCAGCGGCACTGTCGGGCGGTCCCATCGCGGCGGCGTCTCGGCAAGCCGAACGACCGGTCCAAGATGTTGCAGCCGGCCTACGGGGGTATTGCTTGTAATCAACCAGCGCTCCAGTTCCGCTGGAGTGAATTCCTTCGGAATGTCCTTGAGTTCGGACAGCGGGACTTCGCCGAGTTCAACGAGCCACCGCCCAACCTGCGCGAGCGAAATTCTCACGTGCCAGCTGCCGCCCTCGTGCACGCGACGCGCCAATGCCACCATCGCACCGAATGCCATCAAGTAGCCGGTCAGAAAATCGATCGCCGACACCGGATAAAACTGGGGTCCGGGCGCCGCACCGGGAAACAGCTCGCCCTGGCGGCTCGTAATGCCGCTGACCGTCTGCACGACCGTGTCGAAGCCGCGGCGCGACGCCCACGGTCCCGCGTGACCAAACGCAGAGAGCGAAACGACGACGATCCCGGGCCGCAATTGCGCCAATTGTTCGGGCGAGAAACCGCGCAGGCCGAGAGTTCCGGGCCGATAGCCTTGCGAGAATATGTCGGCGCCGCGCACAAGCTTCTGCAAAATCTCTACGTCTTTCGCGGTGCGCAAATCGAGATGCGCCGAAAGCTTGCCGTGTCCGGTGTCGTACTCCTGGCGGCCCAGGCTCGGCAGGTGCGCGCCGGTGATCTTCAGCACGTCCGCGCCGTGTTCGGCGAGAGTCCGCGCGCAGGTGGGGCCGGCAATCACCCGCGTGAGGTCGAGCACGCGAATGCCTGACAACGGGCGATCGCCGGCGGGGAGTTCCTCCGCGGGGCTGTCGCCGATCTTGTAGATTTCCATCAATGGCAGCAAGGCAACGGCGATTCCCTGCGGATGCACCGCCCACTCTTCCTTCGTCCGCACCATGCCGCCCGCACCCTTCGCGGCAATGATGGCCTCTTCGAGTTCGAGCGCGTCCCATTGTGCGACCGCTTTGCGCACCGCGTTGCGATCTTCCGCAACGCCGAGAACCTTGAGCGCAGCCTCGCGATGATTGGGAAAGTTGCAGTGCATGTAGCTCCAGCGGCCGTGCTTCGCCGGATAAGTCCCCATGACCACGTTGCGCCCGTTCGGCACGGGCGTGCCGTCCATCTTCAAATAGGTGCCGCTGCGCAACGACGCCGTTGCCTGGCGGGTATCGATTCCGATCTTCTGACGCCGCCCGGTCCGGATTTCCCAGAGGTCGGACGCCGCCAGGCCGGTTGCTGCGAGTGTCGCCGTGGCCGCCTCGCCGATACGGAACGGCGTCGGCAGTATCGGATCGCCGCCGCCAGTGATATCGACCTCGCCAACGCGATCGTCAGACCAATTGGCGACACGCAAAATCGTGGATAGAGCATCATTAAACAAAGCTGGACTCCTCTATTGCGAAATTCATCGACGGCATTTTAACCAGGCACCGGGTGCTGCATTGTAAAGTCAGGCGACCGGCAACTCCTGCCCCTGATCCGACGACTGCCGGATCGTATCGAGGAAGCGATGCAGGTCAACCGCGGTGTCGAACGTCGGCAGTCGATTCTTACCGGTGCGGACCGCATCGGCAAACAATTTATACATCTGCCCGACGTTGAAGGGATCACCGCGCGGAAATTCGGGCGGCACCCAGACGAAACGATCGGGGATCGGCAAATCCTTCAACTCGTGGCTGCGCTGTGCGCCCTGCAGCCGCGGCATCTCGCCGCGCTGGGACGAAACGTCGCTGGTCGCGACCAAGGTGCCTTCGCGCCCGTAGACCACCATCCGAAAGCCGCCGCCCGCCCACGGCACGGCTGCGACGTGCACCGAAGCCACCGCGCCGCTCGCGAGCTTGCCGCTGACGAGTATGTTGTCCGGCGAAGTCACGTCGACCATTTTCTGGGTGTCGGTCTGCAACCATTGTTTGGCTTGCGTCGTGACCATGCACGACACGCGCGCGAAGTTGCCGACGACGAAGCGCAGCGCATCGATGACGTGCCCGTTGGCGATGGTCAGCGGATTCGCGCCCAGCGTCACGTCGCGCTGCCAGGTGCGGGCGGCCGGCCGCGCCAGCGCGCCGTCACGCATGCAGTCCGCATGACAAGAGAGCACCTCACCCACGTAGCCGGATTCGACCAGTTCCTTCATGTAGAGCAGCGCGGGACTCACACGCGATTGCAGGCCGACTGCAGTCTGCACGCCTTTCGCGCGGGCCAGCGCCGCCATTTCTTCGGCTTCGGCAGTGGTGCGGCCCAGCGGCCATTCGGTGTAAACATGCTTGCCGGCTTCGATCGCGGCCTTCGTGGGCTCGTAGTGCGATGGCACCCGCACGCATACGGCCACCGCATCGATCTCGCTGGAGGAGCACAGCGCGCGGAAATCCGTGAACGCGAGCTTCGCGCCAAACGCTTTGCGCGCTTCTTCCGCGCTCTCGGGCCGGGTGGTGCAGACCGCAGTCAGCTCGACATCCGGGCTCGCCAGCAACGCCGGAAAATGCGATTGTGAAGCCCAGTGCGAACGAACATTGGCTCCGACGAAGCCCAGACGAATCTTGTTTGCCATGAAGCGTGCACCTTGAAAATAATTACGTCCCGCATTATTGCAGAGATCGAGCACCCGGCGCGCGACCGCTAGTCGCGGTCGGCCGGCGCTTCGGCGAAAGGCGAATCGCTGAAGCGTGATTTTTGCAGCCACAGCATATAGGCGCCCCACGCGATGCCCACGCACATCATGGCCTGGCCGACCCTGGCGACGAAAACGCCTACGCGGGTCGCATGGTCGAACCACCACGCGCCGAAATAACCGAAAAGATTGACGAAGTCGTGGCCGTCGTCCTCCGCGCTGCTCTTGCCGCTCAGCATCATGCCCTGCGGATCGCCGGCATCGTGCATGTACCAGCCCGTGTAGATCACCGAGTAGCCGAGCAGCCAGAAGCAAACCGCGGCGCCGAATGGATTGCGGCCTTTGACGAGCAGCGCAAGCCCCAGCACGATCGGAAACATGTGCTGCATGATGGTGCCGCCCGCAATATGCATGAACTGGCCGAACGGGCGGAAGATGAGGTGCCCCGCTTCATGCCACGGCGTGATCAAGAGCCACAGCAGGTGGCCGCCGAGGTCCCCGTATTTAACGTCGGTTTCGCGAAAAAAACTGAACGTGTAAAGGATGACCAGGACGAGCAATGCGCCGCGCCCGTACCAGTTCGCCTTGGAGATTTCGGCGGGCACATGAAAGAGCCAGCCCCCGAGAGAGGGCCCCTTGGCCGCACCGTCATCGAACTCTTCACGCTCCGCGCGCGCCGGCGCAGTCGCAAATTTCGCCAGCACGATGCCGCACGCGGGGCATGCGGCCGGCAGCGACTGGTCCGCGGGCAACGGGGCGTGGCCGCATTTCGGACAGACGGGATAGCTCATTGTCGCCTCGAAACAACCGTTATTTGGTCTGTACCTATATAGTATCCGTACGTCAACGGCACGTTGGCCGGTTTTATTAAAAAAATTTGCGAGGATTGAGAATAATGAATTCGGGATTCGAAGAAATCATGGCCATCCGCGGCCGCGGCATGCCCGCGGACGGCGAAGTTACGATCACGGGAAGTGACCCCGTTTTTTCAGCGCGCTTCAAGATCGGCGAAACGACGGCCAACATACTCGCCGGCATCGGCGTCGCGGTCACCGACATCCACGAGATGAAGACCGGCCGGCGCCAGAAGGTCGCAATCGACGCGCGTCATGCGGCAGCCACCTGCCAAAGTTCAAAATTCCTGAGCAAGGCTGAAGGCGGCGGCTGGAAAGCGGTGCAGTCGCCGTCGATGGAACATATGCGATCCATCACCCAGCCATGGCTTTGCAAGGATGGCCGCTGGTACCTGCCGCATTTCAACCTGCCGCATCTGCACGACCGCGTGATCGGCGTGCTGAAGTGCGAATCCAACGCCGATGCGGTTGCCAAAGCGATTTCGAAATGGGATTCGCACGATCTCGAAGAAGCAATCGCCGCCGCGCGCGCGTGCGGGTCCATCGTGCGTTCGAACGCGGAATGGCTCGAGCATCCGCACGGGAAAGTGCTGGCGGGAAGACCGCTGATCGACATCACGAAGATCGGCGACAGCGATCCGATCCCTTTTCCCAAGGGCGAACGGCCGCTCTCCGGAATCAAGGTGCTCGATTTGACGCGCATCCTCGCGGGGCCGATCGCGGCGCGGACGCTCGCGGAAAACGGCGCCGAAGTGCTGATGATCACGGCGCAGCATCTGCCGCAGGTGCCGGAGCACGTGATGGATACGAGCCACGGCAAGCGCAGCTGCTTCCTGAATCTCACCAGGCCCGACGACGTGGCGACGGTCAAGAAACTCGTGCGCAATGCCGATGTATTCAGCCAGGGTTACCGCCCCGGCATCATGGACAAGCACGGACTGAGTCCCGAACAACTTGCGAAAGAACGCCCCGGCATCATTTACCTTTCCATCAGCTGCTACGGCCACGGCGGCCCGTTCTCCAATCGCGGCGGCTGGGAGCAGATCGGCCAGTGCGCGACCGGCATCTGCCTCGACAACGGCGATGAACGGCCGAAGCTGCTGCCGGCGTCCGCGTGCGATTACACGACCGGCTACAACGGCGCGCTGGGCGTGCTGCTCGCACTCGCGCGGCGCGCGCGCGAAGGCGGTTCGTATCACGTGCGCGTTTCGTTGTGCCGCTCCGGCATGTATATCTACAAGCAGGGCAAGGTGAGTTATCAAAAACCCGACATGGGACTCACCGACGCCGAATTGAATTCGATCCTGATCGAATCCACCGGCGGCCACGGGACGCTGAAGCACCTGGGTCCGGTGCTGAAAATGTCCGAGACGAAACCTTACTGGGACAGGCCTTCGCCGACGCTCGGTTCGAGCAAACCGGAGTGGCTTGTGTAAGGCTGAAAAACGTTATTCCTGCTTTAGACCCGCGTCCTTGATCACCTTCGCCCACTTCGCGGTTTCGTCGCGTATCTCCTGCGCGAACCTGATTGGCGTGTTGCCGACCGGCATGCCGCCGTCCTGCGTGATGCGCGCGACGATGTCGGGCTGCTTGAGCACGGCGACGGTTTCCTTGTGCCATAGTGCGATGATAGACGCGGGCGTGCGCGCCGGCGCCGCCAATCCGTACCACGACTGCGATTCGAAGCCGGGAAACCCCGATTCGTTGAACGTCGGCATGTCGGGAATCGCGGCGCTGCGTTCCAGGCTCGCGGTGGCCAGCGCGCGCAAACGCCCTGACTTGATGTGCGGCATGAACACGGCCGGATTCGCGAACATCAGATCGGCTTCGTTGGAAAGCACGCCGAGCAACGCGGGGCCGGCGCCTTTGTAGGGAATGGTGATGACGTCGATCGCGGTCGTGAGCTTGAACAATTCCATCGACATCGTGCCCGCCGAACCCGTGCCCGACGACGCCCAGCGCAGCTTGCCGGGATTCGCTTTGGCGTAAGGCACGATCTCCTGCACTCTGCCGATGGGCATCGCAGTGCGCGCGGCGAGCATGTTGGGCACGTTCGCAAATTTGGTGATCGGAATGAAGTCCTTGATCGGATCGAACGGCATCTTCTGCATGCTGCCGGTCACGGTCATCACCGCGACAGCCGCGACCAACAGCGTGTAGCCGTCCGGATTTGCGTTGGCGACGATCTCGCCCGCGATGACACCGCCGCCGCCGCCGCGATTGTCGTAGAGGATCTGCTGTCCGATACGGTCGGTGAGTTTGGCTGCGACCGGGCGGGCGACCATATCGGTGCCGCCGCCCGGCTGGAACGGGATCACCCAGCGTACGGGTTTATTGGGGTAGGTGTCGGCAAATACGCCGCAGCTAAAGAGCGATGCAATGGCGGTTAATGCAGACAGGATGAAGGCGGCAGGATGAAGGATGAATAATTTCAACCCCCGATCAAACCGCAGATTTGTTGCTCGTACCGCTGTTGATTTTCCCTTCATCCTTCATTCCTAATTTCTACTCCGGTTTCGCGCCCGATGCCTTGACTGCTTTGCCCCACTTGACGATTTCGGTCTTGATGTAGGCAGCGAGTTCCATTGGCGGCATCGACTTGGGCTCCATGCCGGCTGCGCCTATGCGCTCCCGCAGTTCCGGCGACTTCAGCGCTTCTGCGGTGTCGGTGTGAACTTTTTGCGCGATGGTCGCAGAAATTCCGGCGGGACCGAGAATTGCAAACCAGTTGATCGCCTCGTAGCCGGGCATGCCGGCCTCCGCCAGCGTGGGCACGTCGGGTGCGGTTGGAGAGCGCTGCAGCGAGCTCACGCCGATCGCGCGCAGGCGGCCGGAACGAAGATGCGGCAATACGGCGTTGACGGTCGGCATGCTCATTTGAACCTGGCCGCCCAGCACGTCGATCAGCGCCGGCGCCATGCTCTTGTACGGGACATGCACGATGTCGATCCCGGCGATGCTCTTGAGCAACTCCATGCCGAGATGGCTCGTGGGCGCACCCGACCCGGCGGAACCGTAACTCATGGCACCGGGTTTCGCCCTGGCGAGCGCAATGAGTTCCTTCAGATTGCGCACCGGCAGCGACGGGTGGGTCACCAGCATGCCGGGCCCGGATGCTACCAGCGTGATCGGCGTGAAATCGCGGGTCGCGTCGAACGGCAGTTTGGGGTAGAGACT
>CAZEAX010000148.1:0-10196 GCA_964510405.1 uncultured Streptomyces sp.
TAGCGCGAGAGCTGCAGCAAACGCGCCAGCCTGGAGTGCTTTCTTCAACATGATCATCCCTTTCATTTGTTAACAAATATATAGTCCTACGGGGACCCTCTCAGCAGGGATCGTGCCAGCACTTAAACCATTGATCTATATGCGACAACCTATCGGTGTTCCACCTTGGTAACAGTTTTGCCGCACCGACTTGAGGCGCTAGTATGCGGCCGGCACCAACGTGGTGCGAGGCAGATTTGTGTCAACTAATACGCACCTTCAGATAAAACTGACGCGTTGTGCGTTTCGTGCGACGAACCGGTTAATCTAGAATGGACACAGGCCAAATATTTGGAGCCCCACTTGCTCAATCAACAACAGATCGACGAATTCAGCGCCAAAGTCAGGGAACTGATGGCGAAAACTCCTGCGCGGGATATCGAAACCAATATGCGGGCGATGGTGACTTCGCTGTTCGCGCGACTCGATCTCGTCACGCGGCACGAGTTCGACATTCAAACGGAAATTCTTGCAAGGGCACGCGAAAAACTCGCCGCGCTCGAGGCCAAGGTTACGGCGCTCGAAAAAAACGAAAAAGCCTGATCCAGGTGCGCGATGTGGCGAGCATGCGCGGCTCACGTCCTATGACTAAAGGTCTAAGTACGGCGACCGGCGTGCGGCGTTAATCGCTTATCGCAACAGTAAACCCGGGAGTTACGCCGGGCGCCGATGTCGCTTGCTGTGTTGTACAGCCGCTCGCTCGCCGGGATGGAGGCGCCGCTCGTGACCGTCGAGGCCCACCTCGCCAACGGGCTGCCGAGTTTCACCATCGTTGGCTTGCCCGAGGCGGAAGTCAAAGAGGCCAAAGACCGCGTGCGCGCCGCTCTGCAAAACGCGCGTTTCGAATTTCCCGCGCGGCGCATCACAGTCAACCTCGCGCCGGCCGATCTCCCGAAAGAAAGCGGGCGGTTCGATTTGCCGATCGCATTGGGCATACTCGCCGCGTCCGGACAATTGCCGGGCGAGCGGCTGGCCGAATACGAATTCGCAGGAGAACTCGCACTAACCGGAGAACTGCGGCCGATACGCGGCACGCTCGCGATGATGTACGGCGCAAGCCGCGAGCGGCGCGCCTTTGTCGTGCCGCAGGAGAACGCACCGGAAGCAGCGCTGGTCGAGGGCGCAAAAGTCTATGCCGCGCGCAATCTGCTCGAGGTTTGCGCGCATCTCGCGGGACGCGAACCGCTCGCGCTGTGCCGCGATGCGCCGACGACGGAAGGTGAACCGGTTCCCGATCTCGTCGATGTCAAAGGACAGGCGCACGCCAAGCGCGCATTGGAAGTCGCGGCGGCCGGCGAACACAGCCTGATCATGGTCGGGCCGCCGGGCGCGGGCAAAACCATGTTGGCGACGCGGCTGCCGGGGATACTGCCACCGATGACGCAGGATGAGGCGTTGCGGGCGGCGGCGATTCAATCGCTGGGTAGCGCCGGATTCGATCTGCGCAACTGGCGGCGGCGGCCGTTTCGCGCACCGCATCACACCGCGTCTGGCGTGGCGCTGGTCGGCGGCGGCGGTAATCCGCGTCCCGGCGAAGTCTCGCTGGCGATGCATGGAGTATTGTTCCTCGACGAATTGCCGGAATTCAATCGCAGCGTGCTGGAAGTGCTGCGCCAGCCGCTCGAATCGGGCCGCGTTACCGTATCCCGCGCGGCGCGGCAGGCGGAATTTCCCGCCGAGTTTCAACTCATCGCGGCAATGAATCCCTGCCCATGCGGATACCTTGGGCATTTCAACGCAAAATGCCGCTGCACGCCCGATCAGGTCGCGCGGTATCGCGGCAAAATCTCGGGACCCTTGATCGACCGCATCGATTTGCAGATCGAAGTACCGGCGGTGGCGGAGCAGGATCTCGTGCGCGCGGTCGGTGGCGAATCGAGTGCCGTGGTACGCGCGCGCGTGGCGGTTGCGGCCGCCCGGCAGCAATTGCGTCAGGGCAAATCCAACGCGAAATTATCGACGCGCGAAATCGACGAAACCTGTGTTCCCGACACAGCCGGTGCCGCGCTGCTCAAGCAGGCAATCAACCGGCTGGGACTGACGGCACGCGCTTATCATCGCGTGTTAAAGGTCGCGCGTACGATCGCCGACCTCGCCGATGAACGGCTCATCGCCAGCGCGCACATCGCGGAAGCGATTCAGTTTCGACGTTTCGATCGCGGCTGAAGGCGCGCGCGCCGCGCGACTATAATCGGCGGATGATGCTGCCGCCATGGCGCGTCCGTTCATGACGGGCACGACTCAACAACAAGTCGATCGCGCGACCCTCGTGCTCGCCGCGATACTTGCGGGTCTTGCCACGCTCGGACCGTTCTCCATCGATACGTATATGCCGTCGTTCCCGGCGATGGGGCACTCGCTCAACGCATCGACGCTGGAAATGCAACAAACGCTGTCGGCGTATTTGCTGCCATTTTCGTGCATGATGCTGTTTCACGGCGCACTGACCGATTCGTTCGGACGCAGGCCGGTGATACTCGCCGGATTGCTCATATTTGCCGGCGCCTCCATCGGCTGCGCCGTCGCGCAGACGCTGCCGCAACTTCTGATGTTCCGCGCGTTGCAGGGCATGTGTGCGGGCACCGGCATGGTGGCGGGGCGCGCAATGATCAGGGACATTTATCCCGGCCATCAGGCGCAGCGCGTGATGTCCATGGTGACCATGATTTTCGGTCTGGCGCCCGCGGTGGCGCCGATACTCGGCGGGTGGCTCGAGGTGTGGTTCGGTTGGCGATCGATCTTTGTATTTCTGGTGTTGTTCGCCGGCCTGTTATTTGTCGGTTGCTACTACCGGCTCACCGAATCGCTGCCGCCGCACCGACGTCAGCCGTTTGCGGTGCGGCCGCTGTTCGTCAATTATTTCAAATTGTTCGGCAGCCTGCGATTTGGCCTGCTCTCATCGGCGATCGCATTGAATTTCGCCGCGTTTTTTTTGTACATCGCGTCTGCACCAGCGGTGATCTACCGGCTGCTGGGTTTGAACGAAAACCAGTTCGCGTGGCTTTTCGTGCCGGGCATTTCCGGGGTGATCGCGGGAGCTTATTTGTCCGGAAGGGTGGCCGGCAAGGTCTCGCCGCGGCGTACCATGCGCTACGGCTATACGATCATGGCCATTGCCGCGGCGTTTAACCTTGCATACAACCTTATATATCCGCCTGCCTTGCCGTGGACCGTGCTGCCGGTGATGGCTTATACCGTTGGTATGGCGCTGGTCGCGCCGAGCATCACGCTCATGCTATTGGACCTGTTTCCGGACAATCGCGGGCTCGCCGCATCGTTGCAGGCCGCGCAGCAGAGTTTTTTCTCGGGACTTGCGGCGGGATTGTTGTCGCCGTATCTATCGGGCAGCGGACTCGGGCTCGCTGCCGGCATGGCGGCTTTGCTCGCGAGCGGCTATGCGTGCTGGTATATTTTTGCTCAATTGACGAAAAAGGAAGCACGGGCGTGAACGAGATATCGAGCTGGAACGAAGAGAAGCGCGCCGCGTATCGTTATCACGTCGTTGCCGCGTGCGAAGCAGGTACGCCGCGGGAAAAGCTTTTTCTGGGACTGGCGGGCGAAGCGGAAGGTCAGGCCGCGATCTGGGAAAAAAGCCCGGGCCGCCGGCGCAACCGTGCCGCCATTCACACCCGATGTGCGTTCCCGCGTGGTCGCCGGGCTCGTGCGCCGGCACGGCCCGCGCTGCCTTCGCACGGTTCTCGCTGCGATGAGGGTGCGAGGCATGTCGGTATATGCGAGCAGTTCCGGGCAGGTCGCGCCGCATCAGCTGGATGACATCGGCCACCACGGCGGCCTGTCAGGCGGCGGCAATTTGCGTGCTGCCGTATTCGGCGTCAACGACGGCCTGATTTCGAATGCGAGCCTGATATTCGGCGTGGCCGGCGCCAATGCGGAAAGCGCGACGATTTTGCTGACCGGCGCCGCCGGGCTGGTGGCGGGCGTCTTTTCGATGGCGGCCGGTGAATATGTATCGGTGCGCTCGCAGCGCGAGATGTACGAATATCAAATCGGCCTCGAGCGCGACGAACTCGCTGAATATCCCGAAGAAGAGGCGCACGAACTCGCGTTGATTTACGAGGCGCGCGGCGTAAGCCGGGATGAAGCGCTGCGCATGGCGACGCAAATCATTGCCGATCCGGAACGCGAGCTCGACACGCTCGCCCGCGAAGAACTCGGACTCAATCCGGAAGACCTCGGTTCGCCGTGGGGCGCGGCGGTGTCGTCTTTTGTTTCGTTCAGCCTCGGCGGCTTGATTCCGCTGCTGCCGTTTTTTTTGGCCTCGGCAAATCGAGCCTGCTCGTTGTAATTGCGCTGATGGCCGTCGCTTTATTCGCGGTCGGTGCGACCTTGTCGCTGTTTACCGGGCGCAGCGCTTGGATGAGCGGCGCGCGCATGCTGGCCATCGGGGCCGCCGCCGGCGGGGTAACTTACTTCATAGGTATGCAGTTAGGCGTGAGCATTGCGTAACAGCAGGGGTGAACTTCGCATAATGACGCTGCGTCAACACTGCTCCCACGGCAGCCCGTCAAACCGCCAGCCGGTTTTCGTGCCGCGGTGATGGTTTTCGTCGAGTTCGCCCTCGAATCCATGCAGTACGTTATAGACCTTGGTGAAGCCGGCTTCCTCGAGCGCGCGGCCCGCATCGAGGGAACGATTGCCGCTGCGGCAGATCAGTATCACGGGGCGGTTGACGCTGGTCGCTTTCCGGACATGCGCTACGAAATCGGGATTGACATCCCAGTTGGGCCCATCGTTCCACGCGACGTGAATCGCGCCCGACGGGTGGCCGACGAACAGAAATTCCATTTCGCTGCGGCAATCTATGAATATCGCGTCGGGATTTTGGTGCAGCAATTCGTACGCATGCTTGGGTTCAAGGTGTTCCATGTCAGCTCTGCCTGATCTCGAAGTCGTGAGTAATCACGGCGGTTTTGGCGAGCATGATGGATGCCGAACAATATTTCTCGGCCGACAGGTGGATCGCACGCTCGACCTGCTGCGGTTTCAAGTCCTTGCCGCTCACGACAAAATGAAAATGAATCCTTGTGAACACTTTTGGATCGTCGGCCGCGCGGTCCGAGTCGATTTCAACCGCGCAATCGGCGATTGCCGCGCGCGATTTTTTCAGAATATGGACCACGTCGTAGGCGGTACAGGCACCGGTGCCGATCAGCACGGTCTCCATCGGTCGCATGCCGAGGTTGCGTCCGCCGCCTTCGGGCGCGCCGTCCATCACAATCGCGTGACCGCTGCCGGACTCGCCGACAAAGCACACGTCCTCGACCCATTTGATCCTGGCTTTCATGCTGCCCCCTGCTGGTTCATCGCGACCTCAAACGATACCAAATTGAACCCAATACTTCACGGCAAAAGCGCGCGCTAAGAAAAAAACCGTCGGCATCGGGTACGAAGTCGGCAAGACGCAGGCTGTGCTGCATCGTGTAGTGCGTCGGCGCCGGAATGACCGTAAATCCAACACTTTCGAAAGCGCGACGCGCACGCGGCATATGCCACGCGTGAGTTACCAAGTATATCCGCTGAATGCCGGCGCGAGCCAAGATGGCATGGCTGTTGCGGGCATTTTCCAGCGTGTTGTCGGACGTGTCCTCGCTCCATGCTACCGGAATGCGCCACTCGGTTTCGAGCACAGCGCGCATTTGCGCCGCTTCCGGCGTGGCATGATGCCAAGGATTGCCACCGGAAACGAGGATCGGTTTGTTGCTGCGTTTGTGCAGCAATGCCGCGTAGCGGAGGCGTTCAAGCGACATGCCGCCGACTGTATCGCCGCCGTATTCGGGTGCGTCCGGGTAAGCGCCTCCGCCCAGTACGACGATGGCGTCAGCTGGACGCTGCAAGGGATCGACGTACGGCGGTTCCAAAGTCGACACCAGCATCGAACCGACCACCGGAATCGACAAAACCAGCAGCAGGCCAGCGCCACCGGCAATCATCGCGCGGCCCATTCGCGGTTTGGCTCGCAGAAGGTACAAACCCGCCAGCACAAGCAACACCGGGGCGAGCGGTGGCAGGAGCCAGGCGGCGATCAATGTTGTGCTCATGTTAATTTTGGTTTGGGCCGCATCCGGGAGTTCATGGAAGCCGCCGAGAGGGTTGTTTTCAAGGGTATTAGCAGGGCCAACACCGGTTTGACAGCGAAACGATTTTTGCCATATAATCCAAAGCTTTCTGTCGTTTCTAACGACGGGTCTAACCAACAAAAGCAAGGTAGCGGTTCGGATATGAAAACATTTACGGCGAAAGCCCACGAAGTCACGCACGACTGGTATGTGGTCGATGCCCAGGACAAAGTACTCGGCCGGCTCGCGGCGACGCTCGCGCATCGCCTGCGCGGCAAGCACAAACCGGAATTCACGCCGCACGTCGATGTCGGCGATTATATCGTGGTCGTCAATGTCGATAAGTTGCGGGTGACCGGCAGCAAGGCGCGCACCAAGCTGTATCACCGGCACAGCACTTACCCCGGCGGTATTTATACGACCAACTTCGCCAAACTGCAGGCGCGGCATCCGCGGCGCGTGCTGGAAATGGCGGTCAAGGGCATGTTGCCCAAGGGCCCGCTCGGTTACGCGATGCTGAAAAAACTCAAAGTCTACGCGGGGACTACTCATCCGCATGCGGCGCAATTGCCGAAAACTCTGGAAATAAGGGCCTGATCCATGGCAGCCAAGCAACCGCAATACAATTACGGCACCGGCCGCCGCAAAAGCGCCGTGGCCCGCGTGTTCATCAAGCCGGGCAAAGGCGATATCGTCGTTAACGACAAGCCGGTCGACGTGTTTTTTTCGCGCGAGACCGGACGCATGGTCGTGCGCCAGCCGCTGGTTTTGACCGACAAACTCAACGCGTTCGACATCATGGTTAACGTTGATGGCGGCGGCGAGTCCGGACAGGCTGGCGCGGTGCGTCACGGCATCACGCGTGCCCTGATCGAATTCGATGCCGCGTTGAAGCCAGTCCTCAAGAAGGCCGGCCTCGTGACGCGCGATGCGCGCGAAGTCGAGCGCAAGAAAGTCGGCCTGCACAAGGCGCGACGTCGCAAGCAGTTCTCGAAACGCTAACCTTCGGGTATCGGCCGGAAAAGCCGCCTCAAGGGCGGCTTTTTCATTTGTAACTTACAATAGGCGCGAGTTTTTTCCCTCGCGTGAGTGGTGGCAATGGCAGGCAGGAAACTTAAAATCGGAATCGTCGGCGGCACCGGCTATACCGGTGTTGAGTTGTTGCGCTTGCTTGCGCAACACCCGAATTGCGAGTTGGCGGCGATCACGTCGCGCCAGGAGGCGGGCACGCCGGTCGCCGGCATGTTCCCGAATTTGCGCGGGCACGTTGATCTGAATTTCACGCCGCCGTCGGATGACGTGCTCAAAGCGTGCGACATCGTTTTTTTTGCCACTCCCAACGGCGTTGCGATGCAGCAGGCGCGCGTTTTGTTCGATGCGGGCGTCAGGATCATCGATATCGCGGCGGATTTCCGCATCAAGGACATCGCGGTGTGGGAAAAATGGTACGCGACCAAGCACGCCTGCCCCGAACTCGTGGCGGAAGCCGTCTACGGATTGCCCGAAGTCAACCGCGAGGAAATCAAGCGCGCGCGCATCGTTGCCAATCCCGGCTGTTATCCGACGGCGGTTCAACTGGGATTTCTGCCGCTCCTGAAAAGCAACTGCGTCGACCTGGATCATTTGATCGCGGATGCCAAGTCCGGCGTCAGCGGCGCCGGACGCAAGGCGGAAGTCCACACGTTGCTCGCCGAAGCATCGGACAACTTCAAGGCGTATGGCGTGCCCGGACACCGTCATCATCCCGAGATTTCGCAGGGATTGAACGCGATGGCGGGACGTGCGACGCGACTCGTCTTCGTGCCGCACCTGACGCCGATGATACGCGGCATCCATGCGACGCTCTACGCGCAGGTGACGCGTGGTGTCGATCTCCAGAAACTGTACGCGCAACACTTTGCCGCCGAACCCTTTGTCGACGTGATGCCGGCGGGTGCTCATCCGGAAACACGCTCGGTGCGCGGCTCGAATATGTGCCGCATCGCCGTCCATCAACCGGGCGGCGGCGACATTGCAGTAGTCCTGTCCGTGATCGACAACCTGACCAAGGGAGCTGCCGGTCAGGCGGTCCAGAACATGAACCTAATGTGCGGCCTGCCGGAGACGACGGGCCTGGAGCAAATCGCATTAATGCCTTGATCAAAAGGCTCAAGCGCATGTTCGGTATTTCGGCGCCGCAGATGGCGGTCCGCGCTGCGATTCCGTGGTATTTGCGCTGGCTGGGACTGCTGGCACTGGCGCTGGTTGTCCTTTTTCTGTCTCGCGCGACCTACGATTTCGGCAAGAAATTTGCGGGCTTCGACCAAAGCGAGGCCGACCGCGAAGTGCAGCGCTTGGGCGCGACCAACGCCAAAATGCAGCAGGAACTCGCGGGCATACGCGGCGAACTCGCACAAAGCGAGCGCCAACTCCAGATGGAACGCGCGACGTATGCGGACCTGGTCAGGCAAATGAAGGTCCTGACCGATGAAAATGCCGGGCTGAAGGAGGACCTCGCGTTTTTCCAGACGCTGATGCCCTCCGGAGGCAAGGAGGGCGGGGTGGCAGTCAATCGATTCATGGTGCAAAATGACGTCCTGCCCGGCGAGTACCGCTACCGCCTGCTGCTGACGCAGACCGGCCAGCGCAACAAGGATTTCCAGGGCACGTTGCAATTCGTCGTTAATTTGCAGCAGCAGGACAACAAGAAAGTCGTGATGACCCTGCCCGCGGAAGGGGACAAAGCGGACAAGGCAATCAAGTTGAATTTTCGCTTTTACCAGCGCGTGGAAGGCACGTTTCGCGTCGCCCCCGACACGGTGGTCAAAAGCATGCAGGTTCGCGTATTCGAAAACGGCAGCAGCGAGCCCAAGCTGACTCAGGCCGTCAATGCGTCATGACAGGGGGTATGGCCATGTTCGGAAACAGCAAAAGTAATAAACCGCAGAATCGCATCGATTGCCTGATCGGCGCCGGCACCACGATCGAGGGCAATATCACCTTCGGCGGTGGCTTGCGTGTCGACGGTCACGTGCGCGGGAACGTCATCGCCGCGGACGACAAGCCCGGCACGCTTGTGCTGTCCGAGCACGCGCATATCGAAGGCGAAATTCGCGTTTCGCATGCCGTCATCAACGGCACGGTGGTCGGTCCCGTACATGCGAGCGAATACGCGGAACTACAGGCCAAGGCCAATGTCACAGGAGATGTATACTACCGCACGCTGGAAATTCAATTAGGCGCGGTGGTGCAGGGGCGGCTCGTGTATCAGCCGGAAGGCAAATCCGACAAGGTGGTGCAGTTGAAACCCGCCACGGGAGATTGAACCAGGAACGCGCCTGGCAGTTGAAACAAGCGGCAGGTTTTGAAATTTTCAGGAGTACTGAGCATGAACGCGATTACCGAAATGCCCGCTCCGCTGGTTTTTACGGACAACGCGGCGGCCAAGGTCAAACAGCTGATCGATGAAGAAGGCAATTTCGATCTGAAACTGCGTGTATTTGTCACGGGTGGCGGTTGCTCCGGCTTTCAGTACGGCTTCACGTTCGACGAGGCCGTCAGCGACGACGACACTACTATGCAGAAAAACGGCGTCACCCTGCTGATCGATCCGATGAGCCTGCAGTATCTTGGCGGCGCGGAAATCGATTACCAGGAAGGCGTTGAAGGCGCGCAGTTCGTGATCAAGAATCCGAACGCGACCAGCACATGCGGCTGCGGATCGTCATTCTCGGCGTGATCCGGATTTTTCTTTAAAAAGGGCGCCCGTGGCGCCCTTTTTTATTTCACGCGCGATAAATCGCGCCGAGCACGCGCGGTCCCCGCGCGCCGGTCACGGCAGGCAGACTCCCGGTGCGCGAGTTGAGCGTTTGATGCGCTAGCCACGCGAATGCAAGAGCCTCGACGTGTTCGGCGTTCACGCCGAGCGCGTCGGTCAATTCGACTTGCCGCGGTGCGAGCAGTGCGCTTAACAGGCCGACGAGCGCATTATTGCGGGAACCGCCGCCGCACAGATAGATCGCGGTCGCATCCGCGCAGAAATCATGGATTGCGCCGGAAATTGCACGCGCCGTCAGCGCGAGCAGCGTCGCCTGTACATCA
>CAZEAX010000149.1:0-10184 GCA_964510405.1 uncultured Streptomyces sp.
AACGTACCCGTTTCCGGAATATAACCGCCGTGCAGAGCAATGCCGTTAGTGATCGCCGCCATTGCAAACTCGCGCACGCCGAAATTCACGATGTTGCCGGCCACGGTGCGTGAAACAACCTTGCTGCCCGGACAATTTGTGAACACACTGCCCATCAAGTCGGCCGAGCCGCCGATGAGTTCCGGCAGGATGGGTGCAAGCTGAGTCAACGCCAGCTGCGAAGCTTTGCGCGTGGCGACGGTTTCGCCCTTGGCATTCGCCGTGTCGACTGACGCAGCCAGCGTAGCGGCGAAGCTGGCAGGCAGATCGCCTGCCATGCGGCGCTTGAATTCGCGCGCGAGTTCGGGATGAACGGATGCATAGGCGGCAAACCGCGCATCCCATTCCTTCTGCGCCGTGGCACCCTGCGCTCGCCGGTCCCATTCCGTGTAAACGGATTTTGGAATTTCGAACGCCGGATAATGCCAGCCGATGCCCGCGCGCGTCGCCGCAACTTCTTCCGCGCCCAGAGCTTCGCCGTGCGCCTTGGCAGTACCGGCACGGTGCGGTGCGCCCTTGCCAATCACCGTTTTGCAGCAAATGAGGCTCGGTCGATCAGCGACCGCTTGCGCTGCTTTCAACGCGGCTTCGATCGCCGCTGGATCATGGCCGTCGACATTGGGGACGACATGCCAGCCATAAGCCTCGAAGCGATTGGGGGTGTTGTCGGTAAACCAGCCTTGCACGGGGCCATCGATCGAGATGCCGTTGTCGTCGTAGAACGCGATCAGCTTACCCAACCCCAGCGTGCCCGCGAGCGAACAGGCCTCATGCGAAATGCCCTCCATTAGGCAGCCGTCGCCGAGAAACACGTACGTATAATGGTCGATGATCGCGTGATCATCGCGATTGAATTCGGCCGCGAGCAGTTTCTCCGCGAGCGCCATGCCGACGGCGTTGCTGATGCCCTGCCCGAGCGGTCCGGTCGTGGTTTCGACGCCGGGAGTCATGCCCAGTTCGGGATGCCCGGGCGTCTTCGAATGCAATTGCCGGAAGCGGCGGATTTCCTCGATCGACAAATCGTAACCAGTGAGGTGCAACACTGCGTAAAGCAGCATCGAACCGTGACCGTTCGACAACACAAACCGGTCGCGGTCGGCCCAGTGCGGATCGGCGGGATTGTGCTTCAGGTGGCGGCGCCACAACACTTCGGCTATTTCCGCCATGCCCATCGGCATGCCGGGGTGGCCAGAATTAGCCTGCTGCACGGCATCCATCGCAAGCGCGCGGATCGCGTTCGTAAGTTCCAGGCGGGAGCCCATTCGAGAGTTTCCTTGCGGAGAGCAGAAGACTTGCGAGAGACGCAATTATCTTAGAATCCGCGGCCTTTGGCTACGTGGCGGCGCAGGTCTCGCACCATTCGCGGCTTATTCTTCGGCGCGGCGCGCGAGCTTGATGCCCAGTTGTTTTAATTTACGATAAAGATGCGTGCGTTCGAGCCCGACGCTGTCCGCGACGCGGCTCATGTTGCCGCCTTCCTTGGCGATATGGTGCTCGAAATAAACGCGCTCGAAAGCATCGCGTGCTTCGCGCAACGGCAGATCGAGCGGCAGGGCCGACGGCGCCGCTGCCGGGGGCGCACCGTAGCTCGGCAGGGCCTGGTTGACGTCGTTGACGCCGATTTCGTCGGCCACCGTGGTCAAAGCGAGCGTGCGCACGACGCTTTCGAGCTGGTTCAGATTGCCCGGCCAGTCGTAATTGCGCAACGCGTTCAAAGCCGCCGTACTGAAATGCCGCGCCGGCGTTTCTTTCGCCTCGATGCCGCGCAGCAGAAACAGATTGGCGAGATCCGGAATGTCCTCGCGGTGTTGGCGCAGGCTCGGCACGTTCACCGTCACCGCGGCGATGATGCCATAGAGCTTCGCATCGAAGGCGCCTTGCGCAACGAGTTCGGGCAACGCACGCGACGTCGCGCAAATCAGCCGCGTGTTGTATTTCTCGAGCTTGGCAGCGACCAGCAGCAGTCCCTTCTGTTCCACGCGGTTCAAATCGCCGACTTCGGGCAAGAACAACGTTCCCTCGCGCGCCCGGTTCAATAAATCGAGCGGCGTTTCTGCGAGAACCGCGAGATTTTCCGGTTCGACCCACGGCGCATTGGGCTTACCGGGCAGCGGGTTGGGCTGATGCACGAATCGTGCGCAGAGTTCAGCGCCGCTGCCGGGCTCGGCCACCATCATGAGCGGCGACTTCAGGTTGGCAACCCGTTCAAGCCGCTGCTTGAGTTCGGTCACAATCGCCGCGCGCCCCAGCGTCGCCAGCATCAACATCGGCTTGGCCTGCGGCTCGCCGCGCTTCAATGCGCGGCCGACTGTCGCGAGCAGTTTTTGCAGGGCGATCGGCTTTTCGAGAAAATCATAGGCGCCGATGCGCGTGGCTTCAACCGCAGTGTCGATCGTGCCGTGGCCCGACATCATCACGACCGGCATAGTGAGCAGTCCTGCGCTCGCCCATTCCTTCAACAAAGTGATGCCGTCGGTATCCGGCATCCAGATATCGAGCAAGACCAGGTCGGGCCGGCCCTGAGCGCGTTGTGCGCGCGCCTGGCCCGCGTTTTCGGCGAGCCGCACCTGGTAGCCTTCATCGCGCAGGATCTCCGACAAAAGTTCGCGGATCCCGACTTCGTCATCGACCACTAAGATTTGCTGCATAGCTCCATTCCAGCTCAGATTCGCTCAGTTTAGTTTCACGCGCGCGCCGCGGTTTTGACCGCCGCGGCTTGAACCGCCGCGGCGGGAAAGTTCAGCGTGACCCGCGCGCCGTGCGGCGACACGTTTGCAATTTCCACGCTGCCGCCGTGCTCTTCAATGATTTTTTTCACGATCACGAGACCCAGCCCGGTGCCTTTCGGCTTGGTCGTCACGTACGGTTCGAACGCGCGCTGCATGAGTTCATGCGGAAAACCACTGCCGTTGTCCGAGATCGTCACGCACAGGCCGCCGGCCAGCGGCTGGGTACGCACAACGATGCGCGGGTTTTCGACGCCGGCGAGCGCGTCCTCGGCATTTTGCAAGAGGTTGTGTATGACTTGGCGCAGCTGCGCGGAATCGCCGACGATGCGCGGCAGATCGGGCGCGAGTTCGACCTGCAAACGCCCCGCGAGCGACTCGTACAACATCAACACTTCGCGCACCAGGTCATTGAAATCGAGTTCCTGCCGCGTAGGCTCGGGCATACGCGCATATTGGCGGAACGCCTCGACCATGTTCTTCAGGGCGCTCACCTGATTGACGATAGTCTGCGTCGAGCGCTGCAACATATCGGCGTCGGCGAGCCCGAGCTTGGCCGCGAGCTTGTGCTGCAGACGTTCCGCCGACAGCTGGATCGGCGTGAGCGGATTCTTGATTTCATGCGCGAGGCGGCGCGCTACTTCGGTCCATGCGGCATCGCGCTGTGCCTGCAGTACGTGGGTAATGTCGTCGAACACGACCACGAAACCGGTACCGCTGCCGGCGGGCAACCGGGTGCCGCGCAGCAGCAGCATTTGATTGCCGCCCTTGCCGGCACGCTCAATTTGCTTCGACCATTCGTTTCCGGCGCCTGCGCGAAACGCCGCGTCGACGTCGGCGGCGAGTTCTTTCAATGCCGGGACGCGCTCGTGCCAGCGCGCGAGCTCGATGCCACCCAACTGGGCGAAGTCCGCGTCGAGGATTGCGGAAGCGCTATGATTGAAAGAGCGCAGGCGCAGCGACTCGTCGAACGCCAGGACGCCCGCCGACAGGTTGGCGAGGATGCTTTGCACGTAGGTATGCGCATCGGTGAGTTGCGCCTGGTTACGCTCGGCCGTCGCGCGCGCCTCCGACAGTTGCTGCCGCATCGCATTAAACGACTGCGTCAGCACGCCGAGTTCGTCACTGCTCGCCACGGTCTCGCGCTGACTGAAGTCGCCCTGGGCGACGGCGCGCGTGCCCTCGACGAGAAAACTCAGCGGCGCCGACAAACGCTCGCTCAACACGAACGCAAGCGACAAGGCCGTGAGCAGCGCGAGCAGCAGGGTCAGCGTCAGGGTGAGCCCGTACAGGCGCTTCAATCCCGTGCGCGCGAGCAACAGTTCCTGATATTCGCGCTGGCCGGTTTGCACGATTTCGGCGTCCAGCGCCAGTTGCTCCGGCACGCGCTGCAATAATTGCAGCACTCGCATGTCCTCGGAAAGGCTGATCGTGTTTACGGCTACCAGCACGCGCAGATACAAGCCTTTGTCGGGGATTGCCTCGACCGCGCTATAAACCTGTTGCTGGCGCAATTGACGCAGCACGTTCGGCCCCGGCAAATCCGGCATCAGGCCCGTGCGCTCGTTACCGGCGTAAGCGAGGACTTTGCCGCGCGGCGTGAACAACGTTGCCTCCTGCGCGCCCGCCTGCTCGCGCAACGTGTTCAAGGCGGCCAAATGTTCGGCCGCCGGCCGCGTCGACAACGACGACGCCATGATGTCGGCCTTTTTGCGCAAATCCTTGAGCAGGTTGTCGAGCGTCGTGCGCCCCAGGTTCAACCCGCCCTCCAGCGCTTTTTCAACGCGCACGTCAAACCACGATTCGATGCTGCGCGCGACAAACTGCACCGACACGCCGTACACGAGCACCCCCGGCAGCACCGCCACCAGCGCAAAGAGCAGCACCAGGCGCAGCGTGAGCTTGGCGCCGAACACCCCGGCCTTGAGTTTCTGGCGCAGCGTATACAACTGGTAAGCGAGCAGTCCCGCGAGACACACGGCGAGGCCGCCGTTCAATGCCAGCAACACCGGATAGTGCTGGGCGAACAAGGCAGTGTTCGCGCTCGCCGTCGCCAGGAGATAAAGCGTTACTGCCCCGACTACTGCACATAAGCTCAGCAGGTATTTGACCCCGCCGCCGCCGAGCCCGAAGCGGACGCCCGAAACCTGCGGCGTCACGGCGTCACGCTCCAGCGGTGCCACTCGGAACCGAAGTTCCAGTCGCGCGATGCCAGCGCATTCAGTTGAAACGGCTTCGGCAACTGCGACACGTCGAGGCGCATCCGCACACCCGCCACGTACGTGCTGCCCTTGCTGAGCATACCGGGTTCGAGCACCTGACGGCGGCGCACCCGCGACAGGAAATCGAGCGCTTCGGTCAGCGAGCCGAAATTCTGAAAGAGCGAGCCCAGGCCGAGCCGGTACTGGCGCGTGAGCGCGTTATAGGCGAGGCGGTATTGTTGTTGGGTATTGAGGACTTTCTCATTCAGCCAGTACCAGCGCGGCCGCATGACTTCGAACTCGAGCAGGAAATAGAGCGGCACGCCTTTGTTGAGCGCGTCCTCAAGTGTCGGGTTGAGTGCAAACTCGAAGTCGGCTTCGAGAAAATAACCTTCTTCGCCGGCGGCGAGCGCGGCGTTACGCACCTCGATGCCCTCGGCGCGCGCAGTGACGCACACAACCAGCGCCAGCGCGCACGCAAAGAACGCGACGAGCCTGCTAAATTTTCTGGAGCAGCGCGTAAAAGAAACCGTCATGCTCGTTATCAGGCAGCAACTGGCCGTCCGGTGTCCCGTCCAAGGTTTTCACTCCGCATAATGGCAGCTGTTTGGCATCGGCGTGCCGCGTGAGAAAATCGGCTACCTGCAGTGAGTTCTCTTCCTGGAAAATCGAGCACGTTGTATATAGCAATTTACCACCACTAGCCAGCAATCGCCACAGACCGTCGAGCATGAGCTGCTGCTGCTTTGCAAAACGCGGGACGTCGCTTGCGCGGCGCAACCACTTGATATCCGGATGGCGGCGCACGACGCCCGACGCGCTGCACGGCACATCGGCCAGTATGCGCTCAAACAACGCGCCATCCCACCACGCCGCGATGTCATTGACGTCAGCGCTCAGTAACGCAGCGCCCAAACCCAGCCGCAAAAGATTCTGCTGCACACGCGCAAGCCGCGCGGAATCATGGTCGATCGCTGTCAGGGCGAGATCGGCGATTTCCAGCAAATGCGTGGTTTTGCCGCCCGGCGCGGCACAGGCGTCCAGCACGCGCATGCCCGGCTGCGCATCGAGTAGTGGCGCTGCCTGTTGCGCGGCGGCGTCCTGCACGGAAACGAGTCCGTCGGCAAAGCCTGGCAAGCGTTCGACCGGCATCGCGCGAGATAGCGTCACGCCGTCGGCGCCGACCGCAACAGCATTGATGTCGTTTTGCGCAAGCAGCGCAAGATAGTCGTCGCGCGTAATGCGCCGGCGGTTCACGCGCAGCGTCAACGGCGGATGCAGATTGCCGGCGGTGAGAACGTCCGCGAAATAACGCGGATATTGTTTGCGCAGTTTGTCGATCCACCAGTGCGGATATGCAAAACGTCCGCTGTCGCTGACCGCTGCTTTCGCCAGCAGCGCTTCGCGCTGGCGCAGAAAATTGCGCAATACCGCGTTGATCAATCCACCGGCTTGCGGCTTGCCGAGAGCCGCCGCGCAGCGCACCGCGTGATCGACGATCGCGTATGGAGCGGCACGCGTGTATTGCAGCTGATACAGCGCGACCAGCAACAGCCAGCGCAACGCTTCGTCATGCAGAGGCTTGGCAAGCAGGTGGACGAGGACCGCCTCTAGCTGGATGCCAAAACGCAGCGTGCCGTAGCACAAATCGGCGATCGTGGAGCGCTGCTGCGCCGTCAGCTGCGGGTGTCGCGGCCACAACGAGGTCAGCGCGGAATTCAGATTGCGGCCGCCCGCGACCGTGGCGACCGTGGCGGTCGCAAGCCGCTGGATATCTAGCACGGCTCGCAGCGCGCCTGGCTTCAGCGCGCCAACGCGAGCAGGCGGGCGATGCGCTCGGCGGTTGCCGGATGCGTGCTGAACAAACCCGCGATGCCGCTGCCGGAGAGTGGATTGATGATCATCATTTGCGCAGTTTCCGGATGTTGTTCGGCGGGCGCCATCGGTACACCTTGGGCATACCGCTCGATTTTTTCGAGAGCGGCCGCCAACGCTTGCGGATCTCCGGAAATCTCGGCGCCACCGCTATCCGCGCCAAATTCACGCGCGCGCGAAATCGCAAACTGGATAAGCATCGCGGCAAGGGGCGCCAGTATCATCACGATCAGCGCAACAACCGGATTCGGCCTGTCTTCGCCGCGGCCGCCGAATAAAAATCCGAAATGCGCAATCGCAGAGATCGCGCCGGCCATGGTGGCGGCTATCGTCGACGTCAGAATGTCGCGGTGTTTGACGTGCGCAAGTTCGTGCGCCATCACCCCGCGCAATTCGCGCGCGGTCAGTAACTGCAGAATTCCGGTGGTCGCCGCCACGGCTGCGTGCTCCGGATTGCGCCCGGTGGCGAACGCATTGGGCTGCGCCTCATCGATCACGTACACTTTGGGCATGGGCAACCCCGCGCGTCCGGCCAATTCCCTTACGACGCCATAGAACTCCGGGGCGCTCGCCGCATCGACTTCGCGTGCCCCGTACATGCTCAGCACCATTTTGTCGGAGAACCAGTACGCGAAGAAATTCATCCCGCCGCCGAGCAGCAGGGCGATCAGCATGCCTTGGGCGCCGCCCAGCGTCGCGCCGACGATGCCGAACAGCGCGACGACAGCCGACATCAACAAAGTCGTTTTGAACCAGTTACCGAGCATGAATTTTCCTATCGCGGCTATGCATGAAATTCCGCGTCACTAA
Organism: uncultured Streptomyces sp.; assembly: GCA_964510405.1. Lineage (GTDB taxonomy): Bacteria > Pseudomonadota > Gammaproteobacteria > Burkholderiales > SG8-41 > PALSA-1004. The sequence goes on from CAZEAX010000149.1 coordinate 7,652, forward strand.
CGTAGTCATGATAGTCGCAATTTCAAGTCCCCAGCCGCGCACCCAGGCCCAGTGTCGAGCCGCCGAGAAACATGGCAGCGTTCATGCGTTTGGCGCCCGCTTTTTGCAGTTCGGTGATTTTGACCGCATCCTTGCCGGCGGCGACGATAACACCGTCGGCGTCAATACCCAGGACGGTAGCCGGCGATGCCGGGCCATGCGCCACCCACTTCGCGTTCCAGATTTTCAGCGGTGTTCCACTCCATGTTGTCGCGGCGCCAGGCGCCGGATTGAACGCGCGCACCTGGCGACAGATGTCGACGGCGTTACGCGACCAATCAATCGTTGCTTCAGCTTTGGTGATTTTTGCGGCATAGATCGCGTTCGTCGCATCCTGCGCACGCGCCGGCGTCGGCGCGCGCAGCGCCCGCACGATAGCGTGCGCACCAAGTTGCGCCAGTTTATCGTGCAGTGATTGTGCTGTGTCGTCTTCGGCGATCGCAATACGCTCCTGGAGCAGGATGGGGCCGGTATCGAGGCCTTCGTCCATATGCATGATGGTAATTCCCGTCTCTTTATCGCCGGCGAGCAGCGCACGCTGAATCGGTGCGGCGCCGCGCCACCGCGGCAGTAATGAAGCGTGAATATTCAGACAGCCGCGCGGCGGAATGTTCAATACCATCGGCGGCAGGATCAGTCCGTAAGCGGCTACGACCATGGCGTCCGCCCCAACTGCCCGCAGCGTTTCATGGATTTCGTGTTCCCTCAGGTTCGCAGGCTGTGCCATCGGTAAACCGTGACCGCCTGCGCACACTTTGACGGCGCTGGGTTGCATGTGCAAACCGCGCCCGGCGGGACGGTCGGGTTGCGTCAGCACGAGGCCGATCCGGAAACCCGCCGCGACCAGCGCATCGAGAGCGAGCGCGGCAAACGGCGGGGTGCCCGCAAATATTAGCGTCATGAAATTCCGCGCTATCGGGACCGCGCCGCCATCATGCGCGCATTCGAACGCACGCCGGCGGATGTTGCGAAATGGGCGCGATTGACGATTACATCACCTCGCGTTTTTGTTTTTTGAGCCTGGCGAGTATGCGCTGCTGTTTGAGCCGCGACAGATAATCGACGAATACCTTGCCCTCGAGGTGATCGATCTCGTGTTGGATACATACCGCCAGCAAGCCTTCGGCGTCGAGAGTGAAACGTTGACCTCGCGCATCCAGAGCGCGCACGCTGATGCGTTCGGCTCGTGCGACCTTTTCAAAAATACCCGGTACCGACAAGCAGCCCTCCTCGCACTTGGCGGTTCCGCTTGCACTTAAAATTTCCGGGTTGATAAACACCTGAAGCTGATCGTGCATCTCCGAGATGTCAATTACGATTACGCGCCGGTGGTCATCGACCTGGGTCGCCGCCAGCCCGACCCCGGGTGCAGCGTACATGGTATCCGCCATGTTTTTGATTAATTGACGGATATCGTCATTGACCGCGCTGACCGGTCTGGCTACGGTGTAAAGCTTTGGATCAGGGTATTGCAGGATAGGCAGTAAAGCCATAAGTGTTGCTAATTTAACAAATTACGGGCACAATTTAAACTAATATGTGACGTTTTCGGCCGGTTTGAGCTGCTACCAAACCGAGCCCGCCAAAATAAGACGGGGGTGCGATGAAGAAGCTGATTATATCGCTGATTATATTATGTAGTTATGCAGGATCGGCGCCCGCCGCCACGACTGACGATCTCGCCGTTGACGCACCAGACCGCTATGTCGTCGTCCGCGGCGACACGCTATGGGCCATCGCCAAGCGCTTCCTTAAAGATCCGTGGAAATGGAACGACTTGTGGAAAGCAAACCAGGAACAGATCCGAAATCCAAACCGGATATATCCGGGCGACGTCATCGTCCTTGACCGGTCGGCCGAGGAAATGCGCTTGAAGCTGTTGCGCGCGGAGACCGTCAAGGTTATCCCGGAAATCCGCACATCCGAACTCCCGCCCGAACCGATTCCGACGATACCCACGGCGGATATCGAACCCTTCCTCAGCAAGCCGCTGGTCATCGCGCAAAATCAGCTCGCCGATGCGCCACGCATTGTCCGGACGCAGGAAAGCCGGGTTACGATTGGCGCCGGCGATGTCGCCTACGCGACCGGGCTTACCAAAGACAAGGGTCTTTATTGGCAGATATTCAGGCCGGGAAATCCGCTGATCGATCCCGTCAGCAACGAGACGCTCGGTTACGTCGCCGTTTATCTAGGCGAAGCCAAGGTTCAGCGACTCGGCAACGTGAGCACCATCGACATCGTTAGCGCAGGGCAGGAAATCTACGCAGGCGATTACCTGCTGCCCGCGCCGCGCGACATTCCTCTGGACGGCTATGCCCCGCATGCGCCCGGCAAAAAAATCGATGGCCGCATTATCGCGCTTTACAACCAGCTTTTTGAAACCGGCCCCAACGCGATCATCACGCTTAACCGTGGCGCGCGCGATGGCCTTGAAGTCGGCAATGTTCTGGCCATTTACCGCAATCTAAACGCGCCGACATTCACGTTGCGC
>CAZEAX010000150.1:0-10143 GCA_964510405.1 uncultured Streptomyces sp.
GCAGTTGCCGGTTCAACTCCTCCTGATCCTCCAGCAAATGCTGGGTTTCGGAATGCAGCAGATCGTTGAGCCGATGCTGGGTTTCCCGGTAGACGAGCCAGGCGAACGAAATCGCGAGCAGGAACGTAAACAGGCTGGCGGCAACGATAAAGGCAAACAGCTGGCGCATGTTCAAGCGGAGCTCTTCGTCGAGTCGCGCCAGCGCGGTTTCCTCGATCTGGATGTAGGCGGTCATCTCGGTACGAATCGAATTCATCAATTGCATGCCCCGGCTGCTGCCGCCGGCCGCTGCCAATACGGCGCTCATCTGACGGTTGCGGCGCAATTCGATGACCGTCGACATTTCCGCCAGTTTGGCGTCCACCAACGGGACCAGCGCATCCATGTGCTGCCGGGCGGCGCCGATAAACGTATTCCGGCGCAATCCTTCCAGATCGACGTTGATGGTGTTGCGTACCGCCGTATACGGTTTCAGAAAGTCCTCGTCGCCGGTCAGCGAATAGCCGCGCTGGCCGGTTTCGGCGTCTTTCATGGCAGACAGCACCGCGTTCGCGCCGCTGATCAAAGTGTAGGTATGCAGGCGCGCCGCGGTAGACTCCTCGATTTGCCGGAAAGCCCAGAACGACAGCACCACCACCGACGCGAGCAGCAGCGTTGCTCCAACCAGCGAAGCGACAATTCTATAGTCGGTTTTCGAGGATAATCTGGCTTCCGCCTTGCCGGCATCATCGCGGATGGCGGAGGCGCTTCTTGGTTCGATCATGGCCGGCCCTTGTGGAAAGCGTACTATGCTGCTCATGCGAATCCCGCACGCCTGGATAACCGGTCGAATCATGTCGACTTGGCAGAAAATTGCCCGGGCTTGCAGCCCAAGTCTGGCGTCCTCCGCGCTTGTCGGGGCGCGCAAAATCGCGAACCAGACCCATTAAGTCATCAACAACCGCAATTAATCCAAACCACCGGGGCAATTGTCGCGTTGCAGCCCGCCCGAGTCTGTACGCCAGCACACATATAGGGCCCGGTTGCGACTGGAAATCACCGTCAATCGGCGAGTGCGCGCGATTGCAAAAGGCAGACGGCTGGACCGCAGCGAGCCGGTCTCGTTGCGGTGTTCCCGGATTTGAAGCCCGTGCGGACCGCGGCCGCTCGTTCAGTGTATTGAACGCCGCGAATTATCGGCCAGCGGCGCGCGACACCGGCTAATCGTCGAGACGGATGTTCGCCTGTTTGCCGAGATTGGCGATGCGGGCGCGCTCGGCGCGCATGAACGTCGAAAACGCCGCGGGCGACTCGGGTTGCACGCTTGCACCCTGTTTCGCCACGAGATCGCGCACGTCCGGCGACTGCAGCGCTGTCACGAGTTCGGCGTGCAGGCGCGCCGCAATCGGCGCGGGTGTGCGGGCGGGCACGACGACTCCCCACCATTGCGTGATGTCGTAGCCGGGGATCGTATCCGCGACCGTCGGCAGTTCCGGAATCAGCGGATCGCGTTTCGCGCCGGTGGTCGCGATCACTTTGAGGCGCCCGCCTTTGGCATGCGGCATCGCGACGAGCGGGGAGGTGACCAGGTACTGAAGCTGGCCGCCGATCACGTCGGTCAGCGCCTGTGCCGCACCTTTGTACGGCACATGATTGGTCCTGACCTGCGCGAGCAGGTCGAACATCGCGCCCGCCAGATGCGCGGGCGATCCGTTGCCCGCGGAGCCGTAATTGAGCTGGCCTGGTTTCGATTTCGCCAGCTTCGCGAGATCCGCCACGGTGTCGATGCCGAGCCCGGCGTTGACCGTCATCACGTTGGCGACCATCGCCATGCGCGAGAGCGGCGCGAAGTCGCGGTCCGCGTCGTAGGAGAGTTTCGCTTTCAACGCGGGCAGGCTTGCGAACAGCGTCGACGTTGCGGCGATGATGGTATAGCCGTCGGGCGCCGCGGCTTTGCCGAGTTCGATGCCGATCACGCCGGACGCGCCGGCGCGCACGTCGACCACGACTTGTTGGTTCAACTGCTGCGACATCTTGTTGGCGACGATCCGCGCGAGCAAATCCTGCGAGCTGCCGGTGGCACCGGGCACGAGGAAACGGATCGGCCGGGAGGGGAAAGTGCCGGCCGCGAAAACTGCATGCACCGCCGCCATGCCGAGCAGCGCGCCAAGCGCGCGCAACTTTTTCATCGCTCGTTATGCCGCGGGAATTTCATAGACCGCCTGCACCGGCCAGTGGTCGGATGGCGCTGCGTCTTTGAGATAAAAATGCGGCACCGCCGCCGCCACTGCGCGTGCATGCTGGTTGGCGACCAGCCAGTCTATGCATTGGTTGACGACACGGTTGCCAGGTGCGATATCGGCCGTCGGATAGCATTGATAAGTCGGCGGCGCCTGCACGCCGAGCGAAGCGAAGCAGCTCGCGTAGCCGGCCTCGTGCAGCATGCGCGGCGGGTGCACCGGATCGTTCATGTCGCCCATGAAGAACAACGGCTCGCCGGGCCGATTCAACTTTTTCAATGCGGCGATGATGCGGCGGATCTGCTCGACGCGCGGCGACTGGCCGGTTTCGCATTCGACTTTGTTGCGCTGTGAAGTGAGGTGCGCGGTGGCCACCAATATCGTGCGGTCGAGATCGCGGATTTTGAGCCGCACCCAGAAGAGCCGCCGGTCGCCGTCGGGAATGCCGGCGTCTTCGCTGCCATGCTCGACGTGCGTGAACAATGAATCGCGCCAGTAGATGTTGCTTTCAGTCATCCAGCCGCGGTACGCGTCGTCGACGCGCCGGTGCGCCGGCAAAGCGGCATCGATGAAATCGCGCGATTGCTGCTGCAATTCCTGCAGGCACAGCACGTCGGGATTGAACGCGTTGAGAAAACCGCGCAAAGCCGGGGCGCGCACTTCCCAGCGCTGCGTGAGCCAGATGTTATAGGTGACGATCGATATGCGCAGGGGCAGCATGGCGACTCCGGGATTTCTTCACGGTGCCCGCCATACTGTTGCGGCGGGCGGAGCGGCCAATGTAATCGGATTCGGCGGACCGCTCAAGGGCGGCGCGGCGATGAGCAATCAGTCCCGCGCGCGCCGTCGCGGTCAATACTTGCCGCATGCCGCCTAGTAGTCGCGCCGCGGCGCGTTATATTGGTTGCCCGGGAATACGAACGGCGGCGTGCGTCCGACCAGCGACTCGATCAGCATGAGTTCCTGGTCGGTGTGATTGATGAACGGCGCACGGCGGATGCTGTTGCCCGGTTGGGCCTTGGCCAGGATATACAGCGGACGATCGTGGTGCGTCGCCGACACCGTCTCCTTGCTTTCGTTGTCGTTGACGGCCGAGATGTCGGTTACGCCATAGCACGTGCAAATGTAGCTTTGCTCGGGATCGGATTCCATGTACACGCCGGTGCCGCGGATGCCGATCGTGGCGACCATGGTCGACATGCGCACGGGTTGTCCTTTGCCGTGAACCGACAAGAGCTTGCCCGTCAGCAACCTCAACCCCGATATCAGCGATGAGGTCGATTCCTTCGGCGCGGGATCCAGCACGACGTTGCTGTCCGCGCGCAGTATCATCGAAGTTCCTCCGACCACGAACACGATTTCGCCGTCTTTGCCGGTCTGCACCGTGTCGCCCGCGAAGATGCGCGTTTCCATGGTCGCTGCGATGCCGTTGACCGTGACGGTCCCGGCAAGGCGGAAGATCGATTTGTTGGAAGGCAGTATTGATGGCGCTGATCCAAGCACGCTCGCCGCGGCGGCGAGGCCGCCCGGCAATCCAAGCGCCGCGATCCAGCCGGTCAGGGCTTGCACCACCACGCGCCGCCGCGGGTCGTCTGTTTCGCCAAAACGTTTCATGAATGTACCTCTCCGTAGCAGGTGTTCGAGGATACAACCGCCGTCACGTGCGCGCCATTTCTTTCACTGGGGCGCACCATTGAAAATCCAGTTCAGGAACAGGTCGTAGTTGGCGCGTCCCGCGTTGCCGGGCGGCAGGCTGCTGTCGAAATTGGGTTGCAGGCCTCCGCCATGATGCTGTCCGGACGGTTTGCGCAGCAGGGCGCTGCCGCCGATATCGGTAAAGTTTATGCGTCCGCGGACCTCGGTGTAAAACCACAGTAAATCGGTGGCGTCGACGGCCGCGTCACCGTTGCGGTCGTAGTCGGTATAAAACAACGGCGGCAGCGGCGCACCGCCCGCCGCATGACACCCGGTGCAGCCGGCGGTTTGCAATACGTTCTTGATATCGCTGAAGCGAATGGCCGTCGGCGCGATGGCGAGTGCGTTGTTGACCTGGATGGTGGCCTGCGCGGGCGTGCTTTGCGTCGCGCCATTGCCGACGACGAGCTGCACGACGTAGCTGCCGTCCGCGGTGGCGTTGAACGTGGGCTGTGACGTGTTGGCGTTGGTCAACGTCACGTTCGTCGGCGGTACCGTGCCGTTGGGGCCGGAGACGACAGTCCACGCGTAGTTCGCGCCGAAACGCGTGCTGGTCGCCGATAGCGTCGTCGCTCCCTGCTTGACCACGCGGTCGAGCAGCGATGTGACCGGCCGCCCTGGCACGAGCACCGCGCCGCCGGCGTCGCGCGACGTCTGGCCCTGCGCCGTGAGGAAGTTGGCGACCAGGTTCGGGCCGCTTGAACTCCAGAAGCTGTCGTATATGATTTTTGCCAGCGGCATGTTCCCGAAATCGAGCACGTGATGCTTGATGCGCTCGGCATACGACTGGAACTTGGCATAGCTGTCGAAGTCGATGTCGTTCTGGTTCTGGGTGCCGCGCAGGCTGTGGCAGGTGCGGCACGCCGGCACGGTGGCTGTCTGGTAGAGCGAAGTCTGCCCAACCGTGGACCAGCTGGTCGGAACGTAGGTGTCGGAAAACGTCGCATTGGGCAGGCCGTTGCCGCCATACGCCTGTTTGATGATATCCGCAGCCGTGCCCACCCATTCGTTGGCGGTCGCCGCGCGGCGGCACGCGTCTTCCGCCCCTGCCGCCGCACCCTGCAACGGATAGCTGCACAGCACCCACTTGTTCATCAGCTTCAACGCAGCTTCCTGGTCGGCGCGGGTTACGCCGGGATTCGTTGAGAAACCGAAAGTGTCGACCGAGAACGCCTGCAGATGGGCCTGCACGTCGCCGCGGTTTTGCGTTCCAAGCGGATTGGCCGGTATGGCCGACGCGGCATTTTGCACGAGGTTGAAATACTGGGTGCCCGCCGCATCGGGCGGCGTCAACGGGTCGCCGCGACCGCCGTGGCACGTGATGCAGGGCCCGGGCATGGCCTTCGCGCCGCGCCCGTCGAGGTCGACCGACGTCTGGCGCGTGCCCGATGTCGCATTGAAATTGTAGAATTTCGGAAAGCTTGCGCCGCCGCCGGGGCCCGGGCTGAACTCGATCGCGTTGATGCCGATCAGCCAGCGCGTGTCGCGCACGACGGCGGCAGTGAGGTTCAGCGGCGAATAAGCGTAGTCCGGGCCGACTTGCACGAGGTAGTTCTCGACGAAGAACGCGAGCGTGCCGTCGGCGTTCTGGCGTGCAGTCATGCGCCGGCCATAACCCAGATCGCGCGTGTCGCCGAACACGACCTGCACCTGGGTGCCCGTGCCGGTGTCGAAAAGGTTTTTGGCTTTCCATGCCGCGAACGTGGTGCGCTCACTCAACGGATCGATTGCGCGGTAATACGCATCTGCATAACTGGTGGATGTCGTCTGCACCGAACCGTCCGCCTGCAACTGCGGATTGGGAAACAGCAGAAAGCTGTCGGGACCCACCACGGCCGCGTCCGGCGGCGAGGACGGGTTGACGTCTCTGGGGCTGTCGTTGCCGCCGCCGCAGGCCGTCAATAACAACGGCATGATCAAGCTTCCGCAGAGGCAAAGAAAACGTCGGTAATTCACTTTGGGCCTTTTTAAAAGCGCAGCAGGTAAGAGAGCGACAGCTGATCGGTAAAGTAGCGCGATTTGCCGTATACGATCGAACTCTCGACGGAGGTCGATTGCACGCGCCGGTACGAAAGATCAAGCGCATCCCGGGGGCCGAACGGCAGGTTGTAGCCGAGGGTCGTCACTGCGGTCGTCGCCGCGAACCGGTAGGCGAACAGTTGATCGTTGAAAGCGTCGTCGCGCGCCAGCCACTTGGCGATGTCGAGGCTGGCGAGCGAGGGGAATCCCGACGAGACGGTGTCGCCGCGGCGATATTCTCCCGTCAAATATAGCGTGCTGGTCGCCGTTGCCGCGTAGTCGACATTGATCCGGACTGAATTGTCCCGGCCGGTAAATACCCGGCTTTGGGCGCCGCGTTCGTTGTGGGTAACGGCGCCGAAGAGGCTGATGCGGTCGGTGACGGGCTTGCGTACCGACAGGCCGGTTGCGGTACGGTAGCCGTCGCGCAAATAGGATTCGAACTGCTCGCCGGTCAGGCGCATGAACAGCGCATACGTCGGTGCGCTGAAGTCGCCCGAGGTGCGGTACTGGAACTCGCCGAGTGCGCTGGCGTAGAGCCGGCTCAGTCCCTCGTAATCATGGAATTTCTCGGCGCCGCCGGACAAGGCCACGACCGCGCGTGTGTGCTCGGTGACGGGGAATATCCAGCCTTTGTTGAGATTGAGCGTGTACGACTGGTCGGAAAGCTTCTCGCCGGAATCGCGTCCGCGCGAGACGTTACGGTCGTACAGGTAACCGGCGTCGACGTTGATGCCCCATGGCGGCCGCGTGGAGTCGAAATTAGGCAGCAGAGAGGCGGACGAGCCCTTGCCGTCGAATTCTTTGGCGAGCGTCAACCGCAATGCCTGGCTCGTCTCCTGCGCGAACGAACGCATGACCTGGTAATCGATGCCGAGCTTGAGGCCATTGCGCATCTCCAGGGTGCTGCCCAGGCCCACGACGATCGTATTGCGATCGCTCACGGTTGAATCGACAGTGTAATTGGGGCCGCCGATGAGATCGCTATATGCAAGCCGCGCCGAGCTGCCGCCCTCGAAGCCATGTTGATACTCGACGCGTATGCGTGGCTTGGCGGTGCCCCAGTCTGTCTCGTGACTCGATTCGGCGCGCAGGCCGAGCGACGTGCGCAGCGTGTGATCGGTCTGGTCGAAGTAGGTGAGCGAAAATTGGCCGGCGCCGGTCTCCGAAGTCTGCTTCAGTTTGTTGACCGTGAAGTCGAGGCGCCCGTACGGCGAGACCAGCAAATCGTACTTGCGCAACTCGTAGCCGGCCGTCACCGAGCCGAACAGTTGATTGCCGCTGCGATGCGACGACGCGTATGAGGCAATAGGGGAAACAAAACGCGTTGCATCGAGGCTCAGCGCGCCGTAGCCGATCAGTCCGTCGACAAACGTTTTTTCCGTCGGCTGATAGCTTGCATAGAACGCCGCCGATGTTCCGGTCGCGCGGCTTTGCGTGCCGTCGGTGCCGATCGACGCCTTGTCGTGCGCGAAACCGAGGCCGACGCCGAGCACGAGCTGGTCGCTGAAGCGGCGGTCGGCGCCGGCGCTGATGCCGTCGGTGCGGAAACTCGTTCCACCCATGCTGCCGCTGACCGGGTCGCGCGTGCCGAACCGCGCGTCGCCGCCGAGCCAGAAACTGGTCGCGCCTGCCGTCGGCTCGGTGCGGCCGCCGACGGTGCCGAGACTGGCGAGATTGAGCGTGCGGTTCGAGGCGAACGACGCCATCGAGCCCAGCATGCCGGGTGCGACGGCCGCTATCGCATTGGTCGCCGGATTCGCCGCACCGGTCGCCGGACTCAATGCGCCAGTTGCCGGATTCGCCGCATCCGTCGACGGCGCGACGCTCGCGAGGCGCACCGCCGGGAATGCGGCGGCTAGAGTGTTCTGAGCATTGGCGAAGGGGTCGGCGTTCTGGGCATTGAAAGGCGGACGCAGGCGCGCGCTCGAATTGTCCGCAAGCGTTCGCTCCGTGCGGTCTGGGTCCGCGCTTGCCTGCGCGCTCCCGCTGCCCGGCGCGCTGCCGCCACGATGCAACGTTTCCATGCGGCGCTGGAAGTTGGTGACTTGCGATTGCGAAAAACGCCGTGCGGTGTCGACCTGGTTGTTGATGGTGCCGACGACGGTGGCGTCCGCGGTCGGGTCGGGACGGCCGACGATGTTGACGGTGACAGTCGCGGGCGCCGACGTGCCCGTCGTGCCGAATGCAACGTACGAGAAGGAATCGGAACCGAAATAATTGCTGGCCGGCGTGTAAGTTGCCCGCGTTCCATTGACCGTCACCTGGCCATGCGCGGGATTCGAGGTAATCTGCGCACCGGTTATTCCGGTTCCGGTGATGAACGTCGCAAGATCAACGGTGGTCGGCGTATTGAGCGGCACAGTCATCGTTCCCGCTCCCGCGGTGGCGGGAAGCGCCGCGATGGTGAACGGAACGATGCGAGTACCGGGACCCGCGCCGTTCGTCGCCGTAAGCGTTGCGTTGAAAGTTCCGCTCGCGGTCGGGGTGCCGCCGATCAGTCCCGTCGGACTGACGGTAATGCCGGGCGGCAAGCCCGTGGCGCTATAGCTGACAATCAGCGGATTGGTCGCAACAATCTGCACCGGCGTAATCGCCAGGCCGATGGTTCCGCCGACCGCGGTTGGACTGGTGATGCCCGGCATCACCGTCGGTGTCACATTGAACGTGAAAGTCGCCGTTGCCGATGTGCCGGCTGAATTGGTGGCGGTAATCTGCACCGCGGTCGGGCCGCCGCTGGTGGTTGCGGTCCCGGAGATTACGCCGGATGCGTTGATGCTCAACCCCGCCGGCAGTCCGGTTGCGGAAAAGCCCGTAATCGGGACCGCAACCGCGAGGTTGGTGACGTTGTTGGCTCTGACGTCATAGGTGAACGCCACGTTTTGCGACGGCGTGAGCGACGCGGCGGTTAACGTCGGTGCCACGTTCGGATTGATGGTGAACGCGAGCGTTGAATTTCCACCCGTACCGGCGCCGTTCGTCGCATTAACGGTGACGTTGAAAATGTTACTGTTGCCGGCGCTCTGACTTTGCGTGGGCGTGCCGGTGATCTGGCCGTTCAACGTGTTCAAACTCAGGCCGGGCGGCAAGCCGCTTGCGCTGTAGGCGGTGATGGCCGGATTCGTCGCGACGAGTTGTACTCCAGGCGCGCTGATATTGGTTCCGACTGTGCCAGTCGCAGTCGTCGGCCCGGTTACAGTCGGCGTTCCTCCGAACGCGATCTGAAATTGCACCGGCAGATTGATCGTCCCGAGCGTGGTCGCCACGCTCACGGTCAAGCTCGTGTTGCCGCCATTCGTCGGCGTGCCGGTGATTGTCCCGGCGGCGGTATCGAGCGAAAGTCCCGCCGGCAAGGTGCCGGCCGAGATGCTGAAAGGATTGGCCCCCGACGTTGTGCCGTTCGTCGAAAAGGTCTGGGTCGTCAGGACGGTCGATTGGGTGCCGGCAATGATTGCGGGAACGCTGCCGCTGTTCGCGCCGTTAAGCCTGACGCCGACGACGGTGAACGTGATGTCCTTGTCGACATTGCCGGCAGGCGTGTTGGCCTGCGCGCGAAAGTTGTAGGTTCCGGACGCATTCGCATTTGGGGTGCCCGTAATTGATCCTCCGGCGAGGCTCAGGCCGGGCGGCAGGCTTCCAGACACGATGCTGTAGGACGTGGGTACGGCGCCGACCACGGTAATCGGGTAATTGACGGCTGTGGAAGTGGTGGTAGTCAGATTGCCGCTGGAAATGCCGACCACGGTCACCGTGACGGTACCGGTGACTCCGGCAGACGCCGGATTGACGAATTTGAACGTGAGTGTATCGGTGCCGAGGGTTGCACCCGGGTTATACGTGATGTTGTATTGCGGGACGTTGTTGACGAGGTCGTCGACCACGCTCACCGAAGTTGAGAGCGCATTCGGGGCACTCACCACCGATACGCCCCCGTCCTGCGCCACGCCGGAAGTGCCGTCCGTCTTAAGCCGCGGATAAACGTCGACCGTACCGGAAACGTTGCCTGACGATCGGACAAGCGCAGTGACTGCACTGCTTCCCTGAAGTATCGGCGCCTTGAACTGGCCGATATACATCGCCAGCGTTTGGATCACGAGATCCGACGGAATCGGGGAGAACGTGACGCCCATGATCGCGGGGGCGTTTTGCATCGCGGTCTTGATAAAAGCCCGATTGTTAAAATCTACTTTAGCTATTTCCTGAATGGTAC
>CAZEAX010000151.1:0-10076 GCA_964510405.1 uncultured Streptomyces sp.
CCGCCCTTGATGACGTGACCGCTGAACGCGCGCGGATCCGGCTGAACCGGTTCGCCGGCGTCGACGCCGACAATGCACCAGGGAATATCGTGTCGATCGAGATATGTGGCAAAATAACCGGGCCCTTCGGTGGGCGCGTGTCTGAAGATGGCAACCGGCTTCATTTGCGAAGGTTGAGCGCAACGTGTTCAAGACCGTCAATCATACGTTAACGGGTTTGCTTTTTCTATTCGCCTGCGCCGCCGCGCTCGCGGCCGACGTCAACCTGAACGGCGTCGTCGGCAACAAAGCGCTGCTCGTCATCGACGGCGGCAAGCCGCGCTGGCTCGCGGTCGGCGAATCCTCGCCCGAGGGTGTCAAGCTCGTCAGCATCTCCGGCGATTCGGCGGTATTCGAGTTGGGCGGCAAACGACAAACGCTGAAAATGGGCGAGAGCGAGCGCTTGAGCGGCGGATCCTCATCCGCTGGCGGCAGTTCCCAAACGGTGGTGTTGAGTTCCAGCGGCGGCGGCCACTTCGTGACGCAAGGGCAGATCAACGGTCAGTCCGTGCAGTTCATGGTCGATACCGGCGCATCGTTCATCACGCTCGGCGGCAACGACGCGAGGCGTCTCAACATTAATTACACGGACGGGCAGAGAATCGCAATGTCGACCGCCAACGGCGTGGTGGCCGCCTATCGCGTCAAACTCGACGAAGTCCGCGTCGGCGGCGTCTCGCTCAACAACGTCGACGGCGTTGTGCATCCGGACACGGCAATGCCGGTCGTGCTGCTCGGCATGAGTTTTCTGAACCGGATGGAAATGAAGCGCGACGGCGAGACGATGACGCTCAGGAAACGCTTCTAGAACGTCAATCCTGCTTGTCTCCCAGCGACAGCAAATGCCCGAACTTCGTGCGTTTGGTCTGCAGGTAATTGCGATTGGCCGAGCGCGGTTGAATTTCGAGCGCAACGCGTTCCGTGACCTTGAGCCCGTAGTCTTCGAGCGCCTTGACCTTGTCCGGGTTGTTGGTCATCAGGCGCACGTTGCGCGCGCCCAGGTCGAACAGGATGTGCGCGCCGACCTTGAAGTCCCGCATGTCCGCGGCAAAACCCAGCGCGTGATTGGCTTCGACGGTGTCCTTGCCCCCATCCTGCAGCGCATAGGCGCGGATCTTGTTGAGAAGCCCGATACCGCGCCCCTCGTCGAACATGTACACCACGACGCCCTTGCCGGCCTCTTCTATCGCGGTCATCGCCGCTTCGAGCTGCTCGCCGCAATCGCAGCGCTCGGACCCGAACACGTCGCCGGTCAGGCATTGCGAATGCAGGCGCACGAGCGTCGGCGTATCGGGCGTGATCTCGCCTTTGACGAGCGCTACGTACAGCACGGTCTCAAGATCGTCGCTATAGACCATCAACCGCCACGTTCCCGCGTTGCGTGTCGGCAGCGTCGTTTCGGATTTGCGCCGGACCTGGCGTTCGTGCCGCCGATATTCGATGAGATCGGCGATGCGCAAGATTTTGATCGCATGCCGCGCCGCGAAGCTTGCCAGCTCGGGCATGCGCGCCATGCTGCCGTCTTCGTTCATGATTTCGCAAATGACGCCCGCAGGCTTCAGGCCCGCCAGGCGCGCGAGATCGACCGCGGCCTCGGTGTGTCCGCGCCGCGCGAGCACGCCGCCCTCGAGCGCACGTAGTGTCTGCAGCCGGCCCGGGCGAATCAGGTCGCCGGGCTTGGTGCCGTCGGCGATTGCCACCGCGATCGTGCGGGCGCGATCGTGCGCGGACATGCCCGAACCGACACCTTCGCGGGCATCGATGGGGGTCGCGAATGCCGTGCCAAATTTACTTTGATTGCCGGAATCGTCGGCGATCAGGGTGAGGCCCAGTTCGCGCATGCGATCTTCCGTCAACGCAAGCGAAACCAGTCCGCGCGCCTGCGCCGCCATGAAATTGATAGCTGCGGGCGTCGCGCGCTCGGCCGCGACGAAAAGGTCGCCCTCGTTTTCGCGATCCTCGTCGTCGACGAGGATCAGCATGCGGCCTTTGCGCACGTCCGGCAGCACTTGTTCGACGATGGATTCGCTGGTCTGGGTCATGCGCAGTGTGCAATCTTGATGAAGCAACCGCCGACGGTCAGTCGCCGCGCTTGGATACGAGGCGGATGAACTCGGCGCGCGTCCTGTCCTGCTGGAATTCGCCGGTGAACGCCGACGTGGTCGCGATCGAATGCTGCTTCTGGATGCCGCGCATGATCATGCACAAATGCTGCGCTTCGATCACCACCGCGACGCCCAGGGGTTTCAGCGTGTCCTGGATACAATTGCGGATTTCGACCGTGAGCCGCTCCTGCACCTGCAACCGGCGCGCGAACGCGTCGACCACGCGCGGAATCTTCGAGAGGCCGACGATGTGACCGTTGGGAATGTAAGCAACGTGGGCTTTGCCGAAAAACGGCAGCATGTGATGCTCGCACAACGAGTAGACCTCGATGTCCTTGACGATCACCATCTGCTGGTATTCTTCCTTGAACATCGCCGAGCGCAGGATCGCCGCCGGGTCGAGATTCTTGCCGTGCGTGAGGAACTGCAGGGCCTTCGCTACACGCTCGGGCGTCTTGACGAGGCCTTCGCGTGCGGGGTCTTCGCCGAGAGCGGCAAGCACATCGCGATAGCTGCCCGCAATGCGCTTGACCGTATCCGGATTGTATTGATCGATCTTCGCGTAGCCGTCGGCCTCGCTATCGTGCGCGCCGCCGGCCGCCGTGGTTTTCCGCGTTTTTGCCATGGAATCGGGAATTCGCCTTGAGGTCAGACCAGTATACTACCCGCCTACTCGGCGAGTTTCGCCCGGATAGCCGCCACGATCCCGTCCTTGTCGAGTCCGCAGCTCTTCAACTGCAGCACCGGATCGCCGTGGTCGATGAAACGGTCCGGCAGGCCGAGTTGCAAAACCGCGGCCTTGATGCGCCGCCGTTGCAGGGCTTCGAGCACCGCGCTGCCGGCGCCGCCCATGATCACGTTTTCCTCCACCGTGACCAGTAGATCATGGCTGCCCGCCAGTTCCGCCACCAGCGCTTCGTCGAGCGGTTTCACGAATCGCATGTTGGCGACCGTCGCGTCGAATTCCTCCGCGGCGTCGAGCGCCGGCTTGACCATGCTGCCGAACGCGAGGATCGCGATTTTCTTCGACAGGAGCGCGAGCTTCTTGCCATGGCGGCGGATTTCGCCCTTGCCCACGGGGAGTGCGTGCATCTCCTTCTGGATAGCCGTACCGGGGCCGGTGCCTCGCGGATAACGCACTGCCGCCGGCGAATTCAACTGAAACGCCGTAAACAGCATCTGCCGGCACTCGTTCTCGTCGGACGGCGCCATCACGGTCATGTTCGGCAGGCAGCGAAGATACGAAATATCGAAGCTGCCGTTGTGCGTGGCGCCGTCGGCGCCGACCAGGCCGCCACGATCGATCGCCAGCACGAGCGGCAGGTTCTGAATCGTGACGTCGTGGATAAGCTGGTCGTACGCGCGCTGCAGAAATGTCGAATAAATCGCGACGACCGGCTTGCGGCCTTCGCACGCGAGTCCCGCAGCAAAGGTCAGCGCGTGCTGCTCGGCGATGCCGACATCGAAATAGCGCTCGGGGTAAAGCTCAGAGAAACGCACCATGCCCGACCCTTCGCGCATCGCGGGCGTGATGGCAACCAGCCGCTCGTCACGCGCGGCCATATCGCACAGCCAGTCGCCGAATATTTGCGTGTAAGTGGGCTTGCCGCCGCCCTTGCCGCCGACAATTCCGTCGTCGGGCTTGAACTTGGACACCCCGTGATAAAGCACGGGATCCGCTTCGGCCAGTTTGTAACCCTGGCCCTTGCGCGTGACCACGTGCAGAAACTGCGGGCCCTTCAACTCGCTGATGTTCTTCAACGTCGGCACCAGCGCGTCGAGATCGTGGCCGTCGATCGGTCCGATGTAGTTGAAGCCGAACTCCTCGAACATCGTGCCGGGCGTGACCATCCCCTTCACGTGCTCCTCGGCGCGCTTGGCAAATTCGCCGAGCACCTTGGTGCCGGCGCGCTTGGCGGCGGTGTAGAAGCGGCCGGACATCAACTTGGCGAGATACTTGTTGAGCGCGCCCACCGGCGGCGAGATCGACATGTCGTTGTCGTTGAGCACCACCAGCAGATCGGTGGCGCCGTCGCCCGCATTGTTGAGCGCTTCAAACGCCATGCCCGCGCTCATCGCGCCGTCGCCGATGATCGCGATACAGTGGCGCGGAATGCCGGCGAGCCGGCTCGCGACCGCCATCCCGTACGCCGCGCTGATCGACGTGCTCGAATGCGCGGTGCCGAAAGTGTCGTACACGCTTTCCTCGCGGCGCGGAAATCCCGAGATGCCCTCCCACATCCGCAGTTTCTGCATTTCGGCGCGGCGGCCAGTCAACACTTTGTGACCGTAGGTCTGGTGGCCGACGTCCCACACCAGGCGGTCGTGCGGCGTGTTGAATACGTAGTGCAAGGCGATCGTCAGTTCGACGGTGCCGAGATTGGACGACAAATGCCCGCCGGTCTGGCTCACGGAATCGAGCAGGAACTGGCGCAGTTCGAGCGCCAGCTGCGGCAGCTGCTTGCGATCGAGCATGCGCAGGTCCGCGGGATCGTTGATCGTCTGCAGCAAGTCGTACATCAGAACTTTCTCAACACGATAAAATCGGCCAGTTCGCGCAGGCGCCGCGCCGGCGCGCCGAAAACATCCAGCGCCGCCAGCGCATCCTCGCGCAATTCCGCCGCCAGCTTTTTCGATTCCGCAATGCCTAGCACGCTGACGTAGGTCGGCTTGTTCTGCTGCGCATCCTTGCCCGCGGTCTTGCCTAACGTCGCCGTCGTCGCCTCGATATCGAGCACATCGTCGACGACCTGGAACGCGAGCCCTATGCACTTGGCGAAGTGATCGAGCTTCGCCAGCGCGCGCTCGTCGAGTCGCCTGCCGCAATGCGCGCCCAAGAGTGTCGCCGCACGAATCAGGGCGCCCGTCTTGTGGATGTGCATGAATTCGAGTTCGGGCAGGTTTAAGGATGCGCCGACGGCCGCGAGGTCGATCGCCTGTCCGCCCGCCATGCCGCGCGATCCGCTGGCTGTCGCGAGCAGCTTGACCATCTCGAGCTGCACGGCCGCATCGTCGGCCACCCGGTACTCGCCCACGAGCTGAAACGCGAGGCTTTGCAGCGCATCGCCGACCAACAGGGCGGTGGCTTCGTCGAATTCGACATGACAAGTCGGCTTGCCGCGCCGCAGGACATCGTCGTCCATGCACGGCAGATCGTCATGCACGAGCGAGTACGCATGAATCAGCTCGACCGCGGCGCCGGCGACGGCCACGCGGCTCTCGTCCGCCCCGGTGATTTCTCCGCCGGCGAACGCAAGCAGCGGGCGCACCCGTTTGCCGCCGCCCAGCGCCGCGTAGCGCATCGCCTGATGCAGGCGCTGCGGCGCCACCTCGGCGCTCGGCAATACCGCCTGCAACTGCGTCTCGATGCGTTGCTGGTGCGCGGCTGCCCAGGCTTTAAAATCAGTCGTCGTCGCCACCGGCAAAATTCTTCAAAGCGCCGGCTTCGAGGACCTTGACCTGCTGTTGAGCATCCGCCAATTGCGCCTGGCACTGCTTGAGGAGTTCGGCGCCGCGCTTGTAAGCGGTCAGCGATTGCTCGAGCGAAAGCTGCCCGTCTTCCATGCGCGTGACGATAGTTTCGAGCTCGCCGAGCGCACTTTCGAACGTGGGACTGGATTCTGGTTTGGGTGTCTTGGGCATGCGCGGGAGATACCGCCGGGGGAAACCGCAAACATAGCGCAATCAGAGGCTTGCGGTCAACGCAAGTTGTAAGGAAAAACCCGCTGCGGCGACTCTGATTATATCGATAACCGTCCCGGACTAATTGACGGGGGCGCAATTCGGTGGGGCGTAATCGCGGCGTGACGCCGGTTTCTGTCATATCGACGCCAGCGAATCGGGATTACCGGAAAGCATTTGATGTAGTGACAGAGCGACGCAATTTCCGCACAATGATCTGCTGTTTGACACATCCATGCGCAGCCAACTTCACCCGGACCCGGTCATAGTTCGAGACACGGCAACCCGCAAGCGACTGCGCAAACTGATGGAGAAACTGTAATGCACGCTACCCTCCCGCGAATGCGGGACTCGGACTTTCCCGCCATCCGGCGCAGAGAACTGGACACCTTGCAGGTCAATCTCGGCTACAAATGCAACCAGTCATGCGTGCATTGCCACGTGAACGCGGGCCCCACCCGCACCGAGACGATGACGCGCGAGACCGTCAACGACGTGCTCGCATTCGCGCGCGCGGCGGGCATCGCCCGTCTTGACGTGACCGGCGGCGCGCCGGAACTCAATGCGCATTTCCGCGATCTGGTGCGAGTCGCCCGCGAGCTTGACATCCATGTGCTGGACCGCTGCAACCTGACCATACTCGAACAGCCGGGCCAGCAGGATCTTGCGCAGTTCCTGGCGGACCATCGCGTCGAGGTGGTGGCGTCAATGCCCTGCTATCTCGAAGAGAACGTCGACCGCCAGCGCGGCAAAGGCGTGTTCGACGCCAGCGTGCGAGGGCTGCAGACGCTCAATCGTCTGGGCTACGGCCGACCCGGTAGCGGGCTCAAGCTGACACTCGTGTATAACCCGCAGGGCGCGGTGCTGCCCCCCGCGCAGCAGTCGCTCGAAATCGGTTACCGCCGCCATCTCGGCGAACGGTATGACATCTCATTCAACCAGCTTTACGTCATCACGAATATGCCGATCCAGCGTTTCGGCAGCATGCTGATTTCGAAAGGCCAGTTCGAGCACTACATGGATTTGCTGAAAAACGCCTACCAGGCCGCCAATCTGGACGGCGTGATGTGCCGCAATCTGGTCAGCGTGGACTGGCGCGGTTTTGTCTACGACTGCGATTTCAACCAGATGCTGGGTTTGCCGCTTGTGCATAAAGGACGGCCGCGCACCCACCTGCGCGACCTGATCGGCGTCGACCTCACGGACAACGCCATCACGGTGGCCGATCATTGCTATGGCTGCACCGCCGGGCAGGGATCGAGTTGCGGCGGCGCGCTCGGCGCCTGAAGCCGGCGCATCCGCGATGACAACCCCCGGCCGCAGTTGTCCGCTGCATTACCGCTACACGCCCGCCGACATCGCGCTGGAACGCGAAATTGAAGCTGCCTGCATTTATGTAGTCGGCGGGCTTTACGGCAATCTGCCCGCCCTCGATGCGATCGACGAACTCGCCGCGCGGGAACCTGCGCCGCCCGTCGTCGTATTCAACGGCGACTTCAATTGGTTCAACGTCGACTCCGCGGGATTCACGACCATCAACTCGCGCGTGCTCGCGCACACTGCGCTGCGCGGCAATGTCGAAACCGAACTTGCCACCGATGATCCGGCCGCAGGCTGCGGATGCAGTTATCCGGATTTCGTCGGAGATGCGGAAGTCGCCCGCTCCAATCAGATTATCGAGCGGCTGCGCGACACCGCTCGCGGGCAGCCCTCAATCCGGCGCAAGCTTGCCGCGCTGCCGATGTACCTGACCGCAGTGGTCGGCGCCGCGCGCATTGCGATCGTCCACGGCGACTGTGAATCGCTCGCCGGCTGGGGATTGTCGCGCGAAGCACTGGCCCATGCGGCACAATGCGCGCGGGTAACTGACTGGTTCACCCAGGCGACCATTGACGTAATCGCGAGCAGCCACAGTTGCCTGCCGGTCATGATGGATTTCACCACGCGCGAAGGCGCCGGCATCGTCGTCAACAACGGGGCGGCCGGCATGCCGAATTTCTCGAATGCTCAGTACGGCATCATCACGCGCATCGGGGTTACGCCGTCGCCGCACCAATCCATCTACGGCACGCAAGCGCGCGGCGCGCACATCGATGCGCTTGCCGTTCGCTATGACATACGGCGCTGGCGCAACGAGTTTTCTGCCAACTGGCCGGCCGGTTCGCCCGCCCATGCGTCTTACTCCGGGCGGATTGAATACGGCCCGCCCTACCGCATCGACGAAGCACGCCGCCTGACGGGCCGCGGCTCGCTGGCGCGGCGGCCCGTTGCCGTCTGACGTTGCACGCGAAAGACACCGTGACCAAGAGCCGGATTTTGATCGTTGCCGTATTGGTCGCGCTGGTCATTGCATTTTTCGCATTCGATCTCGGTCACTTTTTCACGCTCGCCTATTTCAAGTCGCAACAAGCGGTCATCGACGATTACCACGGGTCGCATCCCGCGCAAACCGCGGCAATATTTTTTGCGATCTACGTGGCCGTTACCGCGCTGTCCATTCCCGGCGCCGCTGTAATGACCCTTGCGGCGGGCGCGATTTTCGGCCTCGCATGGGGAACCGTCATCGTGTCGTTCGCCTCCTCGCTCGGCGCGACGCTCGCATTCCTCGTCTCGCGTTTCGTGCTGCGCGAAGCGGTGCAGCACCGCTTCGGCGGGCAGCTGGCGGGTATCAATGCAGGGATCGCCAGAGACGGCCCGTTTTATCTGTTCACACTGCGCCTGGTGCCGGCGTTTCCATTTTTCGTCATCAATCTCGCGATGGGCCTCACGCCGCTCCGGACGTGGACGTTCTACTGGGTGAGCCAGCTCGGCATGCTCGCCGGCACCCTCGTCTACGTGAATGCAGGCACCGAAATCGCCAAAATCGATTCGCTGCGCGGCATCCTGTCGCCCGCGCTGCTGGTGTCGTTCACGCTGCTCGGTATTTTCCCGCTCGTCGCCAAACGGATCGTTGCCACGGTGAAGTCGCGCAGGATCTACGCAAAATGGACCAAACCCGCGCATTTCGACCGCAACGTGATCGTGATCGGCGCGGGTTCGGCCGGCCTCGTCACCGCCTATATCGCGGCCGCCGTCAAAGCCAAAGTCACGCTGATCGAGAAGCACCGGCTGGGCGGCGACTGCCTCTACACCGGCTGCGTGCCGTCGAAAGCATTGATCCGCTCGGCCAAATTCCTGGCGCACGCGCGGCGCGCGCGCGAACTCGGGATGACGTCCGCTGAGGTGAAGTTCGACTTCGCGCAGGTGATGGAGCGCGTCCAGCGGGTCGTGACCACCATAGAGCCGCACGATTCGATCGAGCGCTATACGAAACTGGGCGTCGATTGCATCATTGGTGACGCAAAAATCATGTCGCCGTGGTCGGTCGAAATCGCGACCGCGGCGGGAGCGCGCACGCTGACCACGAAAAACATCGTGATCGCTGCCGGTGCGCGGCCCTTCATTCCGCCGATACCCGGACTTGCGGAAATCAATCCGCTGACGTCCGACAGCGTGTGGTCGCTGCGCAAGCTGCCTGCGCGGCTGGTCGTGCTCGGCGGCGGGCCGATCGGCTGCGAGCTCGCGCAATGTTTCGCGCGTCTCGGCTCGCAGGTGACGCAGGTCGAGATGGCGCCACGGTTGCTCGTGCGCGAGGACTTGGAAATTTCCGAAACGGTAATAAGGCAATTTCGCGCGGAAAGTATATCGGTGCTCATCGGGCACAAGGCGCGGAAAGTCGTCGTCGAAAACGGCGAGAAGATTCTGGTAGTCGAAACCGCAGGGAACGAGACCCGCATCCCGTTCGACGAATTGCTGTGCGCGGTTGGGCGCGTTGCCAACACGGCCGGCTATGGGCTCGAGAACCTCGGCATACCGATCACCCAAACGCGCACGGTCGAGCTCAACGAATACCTGCAAACGGCCTATCCGAACATCTACGCTGCTGGTGACGTGGCGGGACCTTATCAGTTCACGCATACCGCCTCGCACATGGCGTGGTATGCGGCGGTGAATGCGCTGTTCGGGCGCTTCAAAAGATTCAAGGTCGACTATACGGTGGTGCCGTGGGCGACATTCACCGAGCCGGAAGTCGCGCGCGTCGGCCTGAACGAGCAGGAAGCGCGCGAAAAAAGCGTCGCCTACGAGGTGGTGAAATACGATCTCGGCGAGCTTGACCGCGCAATTGCGGACGAGGATGCGCATGGCCTCGTCAAGGTACTCACCGCGCCCGGCAGCGACCGCATACTCGGCGCGACCATCGTCGGCGAACAC
>CAZEAX010000152.1:0-10050 GCA_964510405.1 uncultured Streptomyces sp.
GTCCGGTACCGCTGGCGGAGAGCGAGGGATTGTGTCAGTCCCGCCTTATGGCGGTCCTGCCATCCCTCGCCGCAGGCGAGGGACCGCGCGCTTAACGGGCTTCTACGAAATTTCGGACGTTGATTCGAGCGGTGAGCCAGCCATCGGTGGCGCGCGTCCAAGCGAGCAGTGCTCGCTTAGTCGAACCCTGAGTGCTCGTCCACGCACCGCACACCGCCAAAAAAACGCCCCTCTACGGGGGCATTTTATTTGGCGGAGAGGGTGGGATTCGAACCCACGATCCAGTTGCCCGGATTCCGGTTTTCGAGACCGGTACATTCAACCACTCTGCCACCTCTCCAGCGGCGCGTATTTTAGCAGACTGACACCGGACGGTCAGCCGGCATCGCCTATCGGGTGATTTTGTCCGTCCCGCCCATATAGGGACGCAATGCCGCCGGCACCGTGACGCTGCCGTCGGCGTTCTGATAATTCTCCAGCACAGCGACCAGCGTGCGCCCGACCGCCAGAGCCGACCCGTTCAGCGTGTGCACGAGTTCCGGCTTGCCTTTGTCGCCACGAAAACGCGCCTGCATGCGCCGCGCCTGGAAAGCTTCGAAATTGCTGCACGAAGAGATTTCGCGGTAGGCCGCCTGCCCCGGCAGCCACACTTCGATATCGTAGGTCTTGGCAGACGAGAATCCCATATCGCCGGTGCACAGCGCCATCACGCGATACGGGAGTTCGAGCCGCTTCAATATCGTTTCGGCGTGACCGGTCAATTCTTCAAGCAATGCGTAGGAATGCGACGGATGCGCGATCTGCACCAACTCAACCTTGTCGAACTGGTGCTGACGTATCATGCCGCGCGTGTCCTTGCCGTAGGAACCCGCTTCGCTGCGGAAACAGGGAGAATGGCAGACGAATTTCAGCGGTAATTTGTCGCCCGCCAGAATTTCGCCGCGCACAAAATTCGTGACGGGATATTCAGCGGTGGGAATCAGATAAAGATCCCGTCCTTCGAGCTTGAACAAGTCCTCTTTGAACTTGGCCAGGCTCGAAACGCCATTGGCGCATTCGGCGGTCACCATGTACGGCACGTAGACTTCCGTATAGCCATGGTCCTGGGTGTGGACGTCGAGCATGAACTGTGCGAGGGCCCGGTGCATGCGCGCGACGTGCTTCTTCAGCACCGCAAAGCGCGCTCCGGCGAGCTTGGCCGCGGTATCAAAATCGAGCTGGCCCAGCCCCTCACCCAAATCGACATGATCTTTCACCGCAAAATCGAACGCGCGCGGCGTGCCCGCACGCCGAACTTCGGCGTTGTCGTCGGCCGACTTGCCGACCGGAACACTCGCATGCGGAATATTCGCAATGACGCCGAGAAACGCATCGAGTTCCGCCTGGACCGCGCCGAGGTCCTGTTCAAGGGCTTTGAGCTCGTCCGCCTGAGAATTGACTTCTGCCATCAATGCCGACGCGTCCTCGCCCTTGCTCTTGGCCTGGCCGACTTGCTTCGACAACTGGTTGCGCTTCGCCTGCAGTTCCTGGGTTTGCGTCTGTACCGCCTTGCGCCTTGCCTCCAGGCGCTCGAACGCGGCGGTGTCGAGCGTCGCGCCGCGGTCGGCGAGCCGCGCAGCAACACCTTGCAGATCATTGCGCAGCAGTTGAATGTCCAGCATCGCAGCCTCGTATCAGCAGTTAATGTCTATGAATCAGCCGGTATTATCGCGGAGATTGGGATACCCGGCCAGCGCCTTGACAGTGCCGCGGGTCACGCCTTACAGTCAGCCACAAAAATAACCGCAGCGCTACGCTTAAAAGCGCGCTGCACTTGAGAGGACATCGTCATGCAGCGGCTGCTTACCATCGTCACCGCGATCGCACTCGCCGGCCCCTGCAATGCGCTGCTCGCGCAATCCTTCCCGAGCAAACCGGTACGCATCATCGTGGCGTTTCCGCCCGGTGGCGGCACCGATATCGTTGCGCGTACGATCAGCCCCAAGCTATCGGACGCGCTTGGTCAACAGGTCGTCGTCGACAATCGCGCCGGCGCATCAGGCTTGCTCGGCACCGAACTGGCCGCCAAGGCCGTACCCGACGGCCACACCATATTCATGGGCACGCTCGGCAATTTGAGCGTCAACCCGCTGCTGTTTCCCAAGGCGCCGTTCGATGTCGGCCGCGATTTCGCGCCGCTCACGCAGGCGGTTTCCGTAACGTTCATCCTCTACTGTCATCCTTCGTTTCCTGTGAAAACCGTCAAGGACCTGATCACGCTCGTGAAGGCACACCCCGGACAGATCAACTACGCGTCGAGCGGCGCCGGCGGCGCGCCGCATCTCGCGGCGGAACTCTTTAATTCCCTTGCCGGCGTAAAAATGGTGCATATCGCCTACAAAGGCAGTGGCCCGAGTTTTATCGATGTCCTCGGCGGCCAGGTTCCGCTGACCATGGACAGCTTGACGCAGGGCCTGCCTTATGTGAAAAGCGGCCGGCTGCGAGCCGTGGCGACGCTCGGGCCCGCACGCACGCCGGTGCTGCCGGAAGTGCCGACCGTCGGCGAAACGCTCAAAGGTTACGAAGTCGTCAACTGGTTCGGCCTTGTTGCACCCGCCGCGACCCCGCGTGACGTAATGAATCGTCTGCATGGCGAGATCGTGAAAATATTGCGCATGCCGGACATCAAGGAGCGTTTGAGCTCGCAAGGCGCCGATCCCGTCGGCAGTTCGCAAGAGGAATTTGGCGCATTCATGAAGTCGGAAACCGCCAAATGGGCGCGCGTCATCAAGGAAGCGAATATCCGTGCCGATTAAGCACCGTCTTTCGATGCTGCCGTTCTGTCCACTCGTCCGGCACAGCGAGAAATAAGCGGGATTACTTCTTACCGCGGGCCACGTCGTCGCGCTCGCGCAGTTCGGCCAGACGCGCGCGTATTTTCGCTTCGAGGCCGCGCTCCGTAGGCTCGTAAAAGCGCCGGCGCTCCAGTCCTTCCGGAAAATAATTCTCTCCTGCGGCGTAGCCGTCCGTCTCGTCGTGCGCGTAGCGGTAATCGCGGCCATAGCCAAGATCCTTCATCAGGCGCGTCGGCGCGTTGCGCAAATGCTCGGGCACGGGCCGCGATTTATCGTCGCGTATGAGCGAACGCACGGCGTTATATGCGGTATAGGCGGCATTGCTCTTGGGCGCCACCGCCAGATACAAAGCGGCCTCCGCCAATGCTAGTTCGCCCTCCGGACTGCCGAGCCTTTCGTAAGTCTCGCAGGCATCCAGCGCGATGCGCAGCGCGCGCGGATCGGCCAGCCCGATGTCCTCGGACGCCATGCGCACGATGCGGCGGCCGACATAGAGCGGATCCGCGCCGCCGTCGAGCATGCGGCACAACCAGTACAAAGTCGCATCGGGTGACGAGCCGCGCACGGCTTTGTGCAGAGCGGATATCTGCTCGTAGAACTGATCGCCGCCTTTGTCGAAACGCTTGAGGCTTTGCGTCAGCGCGTCGCGAACCAGTGCTTCGTCGACGCGATTGCTCCGGGCCGCATGCGCCGCGGTGTCGATTTGCTCCACCATGTTCAGCAACCGCCGCGCATCGCCATCGGCATATCCGACGATCAAATCGCGCGCAGCATCGCTGATTTCCAGCGGCCGACTGGTCTGGAGTAACGCACGGGCGAGCAGCATCGCGAGCTCTGTCTCCGACAGCGGCTGAAGGACGTAAACAGCGGCGCGCGATAGCAATGCGCTGTTGACTTCGAACGACGGGTTCTCGGTGGTCGCGCCGATGAAAGTCAGCAGTCCCTGCTCGACAAACGGCAGGAACGCGTCCTGCTGGGATTTGTTGAAACGATGCACCTCGTCGACGAACAGGATGGTATGCCGCCCGCTTTGCTGGAGTGCGAGTTCGGCACGTTGCACGGCCTCGCGGATATCTTTGACTCCCGCCAGCACCGCAGAGATCGCGATAAACTCGGCGTTAAACGCCTGCGCCATCAAACGCGCGAGCGTGGTTTTGCCCACACCTGGCGGCCCCCACAGGATCATCGAATGCATCTTGCCCGATTCAAACGCAAGCCGGAGCGGCTTGCCGGGACCCAGTAAATGCGTCTGGCCGACGACGTCGTCAAGCGTCCGCGGACGCAGTCTTTCCGCTAACGGTGCGGCCGGCTCGTGCCTGGCGAAGAGATCGTTCACGGCTGGCGGTCGGTTGCCAAGCAGTCAATCGGTGATGACGTCGGCGCCTTTGGGCGGCGTAAATCTGAAGACGTCGGGAGAAATTTTCGGATTGCGTTCGACGCCGGCGAATTTGATGACGGTGGTTTGCGCAAACTGGTCGCGCAGTTCCATCGCCTCGAGCCCGGACTTGCCGAACCCGAGACGAACGCGCTCAAAGGTCGTGTCCCTGGTTTTTGGGACTGCCTCCAGCCAGTCGAGGCCTTCCTGCGGGCCGAGGTTGGTGAGGTCATAGGCCTTCTCGATTTCGTTGCTGCCGGACAGCAGCGCCGCCGGACTGCTGCCGAGCGCCGCGTCGAGCTTTCTGACCGTCACCTGGTTGAGGTCCTTGTCGTAGATCCACAGTTTGGCGCCGTCCCCGACGATGGTTTGCTCATACGGTTTGTCATACTCCCAGCGAAAGCGCCCGGGCCGCACGAACTGCATGGTGCCGGTGGCTTTCTGCAATTCCTTGAGGTTCTTGTCGACCACGATTTGCGCAAACCGCGCCTTGCCGGAGTTCGTCTGCTGCAACAGACTCTTCAGCATTTCGATGCTCGCGCCGTGCACTATCGTGCACGTCAGCATCAAACCCAACATCAATACCGCTCGCCTCACCATAGGTTCTTCATCCCTCTGAATTCGTCGCATTCAATGTGACAGCGGTGAGCGCGCGAAATTCGGACGCCCGCGGCAATTATTCCTGCACCGAGGCCGGCGCCAGCACTTCGCGATTGCCGTTGGATTGCATGGCCGAGACCATTCCCGCGCGCTCCATTTGCTCGATCAATCGCGCTGCCCGGTTGTACCCGATGCGCAAATGACGCTGTACCAGCGAAATCGATGCGCGGCGGGTTTTGAGCACGATTTCGACCGCCTGATCGTAGAGTGGGTCCGATTCACCATTGGCTGCGCCTTCTACCGCGACACCGCTGTCGGTGTCCGACTCCGGATCCTCCAGCACGCCTTCGACGTACTGCGGCTTCGCCAGCTTCTTCAGATATTCGACGACCTTGTGCACCTCATGATCGGCGACAAAGGCGCCGTGCACGCGCTGGGGAAATCCGGTGCCCGGCGGCAGATACAGCATGTCGCCCTGCCCGAGCAGCGCCTCCGCGCCCATTTGATCCAGTATCGTTCTTGAATCGACGCGCGCCGACACCTGAAACGCGATGCGCGTCGGTATATTGGCCTTGATCAGTCCGGTGATCACGTCGACCGAAGGCCGTTGCGTTGCGAGTATCAAATGGATGCCGGCAGCGCGCGCTTTCTGCGCGAGCCGAGCAATCAGTTCTTCCACTTTCTTGCCGACTACCATCATCAAGTCTGCGAGCTCGTCGATGACGACGACGATCAGCGGCATTTCTAAAAGCGGATCCGGATTCTCCGGCGTGGACGTCAGCGGATTGGGTATCGGTTTTCCCGCTTTCTCGGCTTCGCGGATTTTCTGATTGAAGCCCGCCATGTTTCGCACGCCGAGCCCGGACATCCGCCGGTACCGCCGATCCATCTCGGCGACACACCAATTAAGCGCATTGGCGGCCTGGCGCATGTCCGTCACTACCGGCGCCAGCAGATGCGGGATTCCCTCGTAGACCGAAAGTTCAAGCATCTTCGGATCGACGAGAATCAACCGGCACCGCGCGGGTGGCGACTTGTAGAGCAGGCTCAGGATCATTGCGTTGATAGCGACCGACTTGCCCGAGCCGGTAGTGCCGGCAACCAGCAGATGCGGCATGCGCGCGAGATCCGCGACGACCGGATTGCCTGCGATATCCTTGCCGAGCGCCAGCGTCAACGGCGAATGCATGTCGGCATAAATCTGCGAGCTTACGATCTCGGATAGTCGCACAATCTGGCGTTCCGGATTCGGAATCTCGAGCCCCATGCAGCTCTTGCCCGGGATGGTTTCAACCACGCGTATGCTGATTACCGACAACGCGCGCGCAAGGTCTTTGATCAGATTAATGATCTGGCTTCCCTTCACGCCCACGGCCGGTTCGATTTCATAGCGCGTGATGACCGGCCCCGGGTAGGCCGCAATCACTTTCACCTCGACCCCGAAATCGAGCAGTTTTTTCTCGATAAGACGCGACGTGAATTCGAGCGTTTCGGTGCTCACGACCGCGACCGCCTTCTCCGGCTCATCCAGCAGTTTCAACGGCGGCAGTGGTGAATCGGGCAGGTTCTCGAAGAGCGGTACCTGTTTCTCACGCTCGACGCGCGGCGATTTTTGAATCTCGACTTTCGCCGGCTCGATGCGTATCGGTTCGTGGATCTCGAGCTTTTTCTTGCTCTCCTCGACGATTTCGGTACGTTCGATCACGGCCACGGCGCCGGCCCGGCGATCCTGCCAGTTGGCCCAACGCTGCTTTACAAAATGATAGGAGGTCTCGAGTCCGCCGCCGAATGCTTCGAGAAACGCCACCCATGACATGCCGGTGAAAAGGCTCAAGCCGATCGCGACCAGTGCCAGTAGCACGAGTGTCGCGCCGGTAAATCCGATCGCCGTCGACAACAATCCGCTCAATCCGGCACCGAGCATTCCGCCGGGCGCCAGCGGCAAGGCAGCTTTCAAGCTGTAGAAACGCAGTGCCTCCAGACTTGCACTGGCAACCAGCAGGATTGCAAACCCTATACCCGCGACTACATAGGAACGGCGGTCTGCCACGGTCGCATTCTCGATGCGCCGGAAACTCCAGCGTACGACAAACGCGCAAAGAACCACCCACCACCAGGCGGAAAGCCCGAATATGAAAAGCAGGATGTCCGAGAGCCAGGCCCCGATCCGGCCGCCCGAGTTTCTGATTTGCTCGACGCTCGCGCTATGCGACCAGCCGGGGTCGCCCTTGTCGAAAGTGAGCAGGATCAACGCCAGATAGAGCGCCAGGACCACCACTGCGAGCCACCACGACTCCCGCAATAATGCCGCGATCTGGGGTGGGAGCGGGTTTTCAGCAGAGCGTCCTGCCCCCGTCTTTTCACCTGGCCACATGGTCAATGGTATGCATTCAAAGTGAGCAGATTATAGCGCCAAAGGCGTCAATTGGAAGCGACAAGAATTCGCGCTTGCCACTGGAAACAATATGTTAAGAGCCAATCGAAATAATTTGGATTAGCTGTCGAGAAACCTCACCATATTCACCCTCGATCGTTCGATGTTGCGCCCGGAAATAGCTAACCGCACCGCGCCAAAAACAAAACCCCGCCGAAGCGGGGTTTTGTCCAGATTGCTACCCAATCTATTTGACGATGCAATTCTCGGCGTTCGATTTGTTGAAACTTTGCCCGATAACGAAGGGCAACTCGTTCAGCTTGAAGCCCGGATCGTCTTTCAGTATCTGCGGTGCCTGCCCCTTCTTGTGCAAGGCAAACTGGCCTTCGCCGATGATGACCGTTCCATCTTCACTGGTCATGATGTAGCTACCCGTCAGCGTATTGTGATACACGCCTTTGTCCGCTTTATCGCCGCCCGGCACAACGCCGTCGCAGCCCTGCGTGCAATCAAGCGTTTCGCCCGCGGAGCCGCGAATACCGATCGTCGCCGTACTCGTGCCGATCCGATATGCGTCCTGGTTGCCGCGCTTGCCGACCAAGCCCGTTACCGTACGCAAACCGCCCTTGATGAGGCGAAAGAAGGCGGTATCTTCCTGCGGCTTGTCCTGCACGAACTGGTATGACTCCAGCTTCATCTGCGTGTTCGGCCGCATCGTCATCGAGCTGCCATCGGAGAAATTGATCTGCGCGTAACTGTCCTTTTGCGTGGTCAGCACTTCGCCGGGATTAACCTCGGACTTCTGGGACAGGATGCGAATCGACCCATCCGCACGCTGGACCGAGAGCGTTCCGCTCAAATGCTGGACCTGGCCCGCGCCCGCGGCCATTACCCCGCTGCTGATCGCGCTCAGCAAAATCAATCCCGCACCTGCCAAATAGTTTTTGGTCGAAAACATTATCGATCTCCTTCCCTCGCGTTAGACCGCCGGCACGTGTCTACCGGCCGCCATAAATCCCCAACTTGAAAAATCATATCATTTTGCTGCAAGACTTGTGCCAGCACGCCCGAATCGGCGGAGCGTGACATAGTTATCGCTATTGTCATATCACCCGCGTGAACTAGGTCTCAGAGCTGATAAACGCTTCAGAAACCGTAACTTATTTCACTGCCAATTATCGTCAGGTGACTGCCCAATTAGGGCACCGTCGAAAAACGGTGCAGTTATGCCGTTTGGCTAGCTGCTTGATGCCCGTTTCGTCATGGAGATCTTATCGAGCAAGTAGACTTTGCGCTTTTCGGCGCGGATATAGCCGCGCTGCTGCAGATCTTTGACCACGCGGCTGACCATTTCGCGCGACGCTCCTATCATGCGCGCGATTTCCTGTTTGGGCGGCGCACTGCGCACGATCCACATACCGTCGATTTCTTCCGCCTGGTCAAGCAACAGCCTTGCGACACGGCCATAAACGTCTATCAGCGCCAGACTCTCTATTTTGCGGTCGGCGTCCCGCAAGCGTTTGACCAGATTACGGATAATTATCATTGCCAGATCGAAATTGTCCTTTAGACAGGCGATGAATCCGGACTTCGAAAACCGCAACATCTGGCAGGCTTCCAGGGTTTCCACGCTGGCCGAACGGGTTTGGTCGTCGAGCAATCCCATTTCGCCAAAAAACTCGTTCGGCCCCATGACCGCGAGAATGACCTCGCGGCCCTGCTCGTCCGGGATGAGCACCTTTACGCGGCCGGTGAGAATAATATACAAGGCATCGGTTTCTTCCCCGGCGCGCAGTATGAACGAGCTGCGGGGATAGCTGCGCTGCTGAAGGCAGGGCTGCAGAACCCTCAATTGCTCGTCGGACAACGACGAAAACAAGGGGACGGTCTTTAGGATCTGGGGATTCACTGGCTTTCCTCTGTTTATTGGTCAGGCCTAGTCACCAGGACATCCCGTAAATTCTACCCTATCAGGGTCTCCCGCGGCTCAAACGGGCTACCGCTGTACTATTTACTTGCAGTAGTTCTTAGGGGCCGACTTCTGGGAGGAGCCTTGGTTTTTGTCATCCAGGAAGCCGGCGATACGGTTCGACTTGCCTTGGTCGATCGAAGACAAGAGACTCGACTGCAGCGGGTCGAGGTTCGACGGCGGCGCACCGGAAAGCACAAAGGCGTTTCCGTATGTGCCGCCCAGGCACGCCGGAGCGCCGGCAGGACATATCGACGTGCCGCCGAAGACTGAAACCGGCGGTATGCTGCCATCGAGGCGTATGATCGTGCCGGTACTCAAGACGTTCTGAAACAACCCCGATCCGGATGCGCCGTTCAAGGTCAACGCGCGGGCTGGCAGGCCGAATAGTTTGATGCCGCCCACGGACAAAATAGCGGCATCGGTATTGTTTATTCCCGTCCCGCTCTGCGGACCACCGGCCAGTATCAAATGTCCGGCAACAGCATTGATATTCACCAGCGTCGCCAGGGTTCCGGAAGCCGTGCCTGAATCGGTGCCTGCGAACGCTACGCTGGTTGCCGCCACGCCGTTCGCGGTCGCCGAGCCGCCGGTGAAATTGAGATCGCCCGTCGTAATCGTAATGTCCTTGCCGGACTTCGACGACAGGAGCGCCGACACGTTGGTGCAGGCACCGCCTCCCGTTTTGCAATCGCCAAAGCTGCCGCTCGCATTGGCCGTCCCGCCTGTCAATGTCAGCCCCGTGCCAACCTTCATCAATAAATCGGTTCCGCCGTCGATTAGCACCGACGCGGCGGCATGCGCGGAACCCGGACCCGCAGTGACGGTGGCGTTACCACCTGTCATCGTCAGAGAACCCGCAATGGTCGGACTGAATGAACTCGCAGAAACAATTGAT
>CAZEAX010000153.1:0-10007 GCA_964510405.1 uncultured Streptomyces sp.
ACGCGGGCGTGCTCGAGGTTGCGGGCAAGGTGTCTCTGCATCGCGATCCGGACCTCGAGGCACAATTTCCAGCACGTTCGCCGGCGCGGGTCGTGGTGACGACCGCCAGAGGTCGTTTCGAATCCCCGGTCACCATGCCGCGTGGCGATCCCGACAATCCACTTTCATGGGCTGAGCTTGAGGCCAAGTTCATGGCGGCGACCCGCCACACTCTTACGCTGGCACAGCAGCACA
Source organism: uncultured Streptomyces sp. (assembly GCA_964510405.1). Taxonomy (GTDB): domain Bacteria; phylum Pseudomonadota; class Gammaproteobacteria; order Burkholderiales; family SG8-41; genus PALSA-1004. The sequence continues at coordinate 235 of CAZEAX010000153.1, forward strand.
AGATCACGGCCGCCATTGACCGCCTTAAACATGGCGACCCGGATCCCTTGCGCTCGGCGCTCGGCCCCGCATAGCTGGTTTCGCGCAGGCGGCCGGACTGCATAACCTTCGGTTATGGAAAGCCAAAAAATAAGCCTTTGACGCGCGCGATCATTGCTCCTATCGTCTATCGAGATCGTTAGCCGGAAAAGGATATAAGAAATGATTCGCTGCCAATCGCGCCCCCCACTCGGGGCAGTTTTGCTCGTGTCGTTGTTTCTTGTGCTGGCCTGCCTGCCAGCAACCGCTCAGGAGAAGGTCCTCCGAATTGGCGTGCAGACATCGGATATAAGTACGCTAGATCCCCATCGTACTTCCTCGACCTACGAGAAAGGTCCTATCAGCTGGATATTCGGTGCGCTGGTTCGCTTCCCGCTTGGCAGCGCAAATCCCGACAAGATCGAAGGCGACTTGGCGGAGCGGTGGCAGAATTCGCCAGACGGCCTCGTGTGGACTTTCAAGCTCCGCAAGGGCGTGCAGTTTCATCGTGGTTTTGGCGAGGCAACCGCGGAGGACGTTGTCTACAGCCTCACTCGCGCCGCGGACCCCAAACGCTCTTCTTTCTCGTCGACATTCGAGCAGTTCCAGAAAGTTGAGGCGCTCGATCCTTATACCGTACGCATCACCCTCAAATCACCGGTGCCGAGTCTGCTGGGCCTGGTTTCCAACTATCACGGCGGCATGATCGTAAGCCGCAAGGCTGACCAGGACCTCGGCGACGATTTCAAATTGAAGCCTGTCGGTTTTGGCCCGTTTGAGTTCGTCGAGCATCAGACGCAGCGCGAACTTGTCCTCAAGGCGAACGACAAGTATTTCCGGGGGAAGCCGAAAATCTCGCGCATCGCCTACAAATTCATCTCTTCCGATTCGAGCCGCGAACTCGCTTTTTCCAATGGCGAATTGGACGTCATCAGCGGCAAGCGCGAGCAGCGGTGGGTGGAGCGTACGCGCCAGTTGCCCGGCGTGAAGATTGACATATTCGAGCCGGGCGAGTTCCGCACATTGTTCCTCAATCCGCGGATCAAGCCGCTTGACGACAAGCGCGTGCGCGAGGCGGTGGCTCGCGCGGTGAACGTGCCGGAGCTCATCAAGTTCGTCGGCGCCGACGTGACAAAGCCTGGCCGCTCGGTCGTTCCGCCAGGCTACGCAGGCGAATCGGATGCGGGCCCCAAGTTTCCGTTCGACATTGCTAAGTCCAAGGCACTGCTTGCGCAAGCCGGATTCGGCCAGGGCCTCACGCTGAACGCGGTGGTATCGAACAACAACGCGATACAGCCGGTGATGGAAGTGATCCAGAGCCAGCTCAAGCGCGCCGGCATCAATCTCACCATGGAAGTTGTGGATCACACGACCTACCATGCGCAGATTCGCAAGGACGTGAGCGCCATCGTGTTCTATGGCGCAGCGCGCTTCCCGGTGGCAGACAGCTATCTCACGGAGTTTTACCACTCAAACTCCGAGATCGGCGCACCCAAGCAGGTCACGAACTTCTCGCACTGCAAGGTAGCCGACGCCGAAATTGACGCGGCGCGCAGCACGCCCGACCCGGCCAAGCGGCTCGCACTGTGGCGTGCCGCGCAGGAAAAGATTGCTGCCGAAATTTGCGGCATCCCGCTTTTCGACCTGCGTCAGGTCTGGGCGCGGCGAGACACGGTGGACTATGGTGTTGTGCTCGCGGGTGCGATGAACCTCGTGCCGCCTATCAACGAGAACACGACTTTAAAATGAGTGCCGGGCAACACGTGGGCGGCTACGACGTCATCGTGGTCGGTGGCGGCATCGTGGGTGCGTCCATCGCCTTCGGCCTCGCCGAACGGGGAAAGCGCGTTGTGGTATTGGACGAGGGCGATCGCGCCTGCCGTGCTGCGCGGGCGAATTTCGGCCTCGTATGGTTGCAATCCAAAGGCGACGGCATGCCGGCATACATGCGGTGGACACGCCGTTCAGCAGACTTGTGGCCAGCGTTTGCACAACGGCTGCAGACCTTCACAGGCGTGGATACTGAGTTCCGCCAGGACGGAGGGCTAGCCTATTGCCTTGGCGAGGACGATTTTGAGTCGCGCCGCGCCAAGGTCGCGAAGCTGCGCGCCCAAGCCGACGTCTATGGCACGGAGATGATGGAGCGGTCGACTCTGGAACAACTGATGCCCGGCGTGCGTTTCGGCGAAGCCGTCACCGGCGCTTCCTTTTGCGCACGTGACGGCTACTGCAATCCGTTGACGCTCCTTAAGGCGCTGCACGCGGCGCTCCAGCTCGCGGGCGCGCATTATCGACCCGACGCACCAGCGAAAACCATCGAACATCGCGGCAATCGGTTCATCGTGGAGACACCGGAGGACACGGTGGAGGCCGAACGTATTGTGGTCGCCGCGGGCCACGGCACGTCGGCACTCGCCGGGCAGCTCGGACTGGCAGCGCCCATCCGCGCCGAACGAGGACAAATCCTCGTCACTGAGCGGTTTCGTCCTTTCCTGCGGCTGCCCGGCAGCGGCGTTCGTCAGACGGCGGACGGTACCATTCTGATCGGATCTTCCAAGGAGAATACAGGCTTCGATGACCGCACTACGGTAGGCGTGGGAGGGCGCATGGCTACGCGCGCGATACGCATCCTTCCCGAACTAGCGAACGCGCGCCTGAACCGCACGTGGGGCGGCATTCGCATCCTCACTCCGGACAATCATCCCGTCTATGCCGAGTCGACACACTTTCCCGGCGCATTCATCGCAATCTGCCATTCGGGCGTTACGCTCGCTGCAGCACACGCCACGGATTTTGCGGCGGCCATTGCCGATGGGCAGCTCGGCGAATTCCTTGATGCCTTTCATCCGAGACGGTTCGATGTTCCAAAAGCCGCCTGAGAGGTCCGACGCCATCCTCGTCGAAGTCGAGGGCAGGTCGGTCCTGGTGCCGCGCGGCGCGAGTGCCGCGGCGGCGGCGCTGATCGCCGGACTTCCGAGCACCCGCACGTCGCCCGCAACCGGCGAGGCGCGAGCGCCTTACTGCATGATGGGTGTGTGCTTTGAGTGCCTGCTGATCATCGATGACGAGTCGTCGCAGCAGGGCTGCATGATTACTGTGCGGCCGGGCATGCGCATCCGCCGGCAGGAAGGAGCGCGCGAACTGTGAGTGACTCGTTTGATCTCGTCGTTATCGGCGGCGGACCGGCAGGACTCGCTGCCGCCGTGCAGGCGTGCGAGTTTGGTCTCTCGGTAGCGCTGGTTGACGAGCAGCCGGAGCCGGGTGGTCAGATCTACCGCGTCGTTGAGCGAGCGGAGGCAGAGGGCCGCGCGCGAGGACTCGGTGACGACTATCGTCGAGGCCTTGATCTCGTTAATGCATTTCGCGCCTGCGGCGCGACCCATTTTGCTTCGCATCAGGTTTGGCAGGTGGAAAGCGACGGCCGCGTGTTTACATCCGACGGCACGACGAGCCGGCAAATCGATGGCAAGAGGGTGCTCGTCGCGGTGGGGGCGATGGAGCGCCCCGTGCCTGTCCGCGGGTGGACGTTGCCTGGAGTCATGACGGTCGGTGCGGCGCAGATTCTGCACAAGTCGATCGATCTGCTGCCTGAGCCCGAGGTGTGGATTGCAGGCAGCGGTCCGCTCCTCTTGCATTTTGCAGCCGAGGTCGTAGAGGCGGGCGCGCGCATCGCCGGCATTTTAGATACCACACGCTCATCCATCTCCCGTGCTTTTATGGCGCATGGCACCGGCGCCCTGCGGGGCTGGCGCTATCTCGCGAAAGGTCTCGGTTACCTCAGGAAAATCCGGATGGCCAATATCCGGCGCGTGACAGGGGTAGAGGCCGTGGAGGCGAAAGGCGATTCGCAGATTGACAGAGTGCGTTGGCGTGTTGGGTCGCATTGGGAGGAGGCGCCCGCGAAGGGCCTGCTGCTGCACGAAGGGATCATCCCGAACACTCACATGACAATGTCATTAGGATGCGCACACGTCTGGGACGCGCATCAGCAGTGTTTCCGGCCGCTTACAGACGCTTACGGTGCGACGGATGTCGGTACGATAGCGGTCGCGGGCGATTGTGGCGGGATCGGCGGCGCGCGCGTCGCCGAGTGCCGCGGGCGCCTTGCCGCACTGGGGATCGCTGCGGCGCTCGGCTGCATTACCGACGAAGAGCGCGATCACCGTTCGGAGCCGGTACGGAGAGAGTTCGACACCCACGATGCAATACGCAATTTCCTGGACGCGCTATATGCTCCCGCCCCCGAACTCCTTGCCCCGCCCGACGACGTGGTCGTCTGTCGTTGCGAAGGAGTCACGGCCGGCCGCATTCGCGAGGCAGTTGCCCTGGGCTGCCGCGGGCCCAATCAAGTGAAATCGTTTACCCGCTGCGGCATGGGACCGTGCCAAGGACGGATGTGCGGCCCTGCGGTCACCGGTACGATCGCCGCCGCCCTCGATACGCTGCCGGGAACCGTGGGCTCGTTCCGCGTGCGACCGCCGCTCAAGCCTCTGCGTCTTGGAGAACTCGCCGCATTGGGCGATGGGGAGAGCGCGGAGTGATCCGCGAGATGGACGTGATCGTTATCGGCGGCGGCTTGCATGGGTGTTCTGCTGCCTTGCAACTTGCGTTGCGCGGTCAGCGTGTAACCGTTCTCGAGCGTAGCCATGTCGGTCGGCACGCCTCGGGCATCAACGCCGGTGGCGTGCGCTCGCTTGGGCGCGATCTCTCGGAAGTACCTCTGTCGGTGCTGGGCATGGAGTATTGGCAGCGGATACGCGAAATCGTAGGCGACGATTGTGGTTTTACGGCCTGCGGGCACGTGAAGGTGGCAGAGTCCGCTGACGAACTGGTGCAGTTGGAGACGCGGGCGCAAACACTCCGGTGCTTAGGCTACCGGCATGAGGAGGTTGTGGGCATAGATGAACTGCGGCGTCTGGTACCGTCCATCGCGTACCACTGTGTCGGCGCGATGGTCGTGCGCAACGACGGCGCGGCCGATCCGTTCCGAACAACGCTTGCCTTTGCCGCGCGCGCGCGGTTGGCCGGTGCAGTAATCGAGGAAGGGGAGGCCGTAGTTAGCATCGAGCGCGAGGGTGGGGCGTGGTTCGTCGTTGGACAACGTGAACGCTACCGTGCGCCCATCGTCGTGAATGCTGCGGGCGCGTGGGGAGCACGGCTCGCTGCGCTAATCGGCGACACGATACCCTTGCGCACGCGCGCCTCGATGATGATCGTCACTGAGCGCATGCCGCCATTTGTCAGCCCGGTGGTGGGAGGGGTCCGGCGCCAGCTTTCCTTCAAGCAGACGTCGTCGGGTACAGTACTTATCGGTGGCGGGCAGCAGGGCAGGGTTGATCTCGACCGCGAACTGGGTTGGGTGGATGTTACAAACCTCGCCAAGTCAGCTGCCGCGGCCGCCGCGCTCTTTCCCCGCATGCGCGCCGTGCGGATCGTGCGGTCATGGTGCGGCATCGAGGCGGAAACGCCGGATCGCATCCCGTTGATCGACTTCTCGGCGGCAGCACCCGGCTTTATCAATGTATTTGGTTTTTCGGGGCACGGGTTTCAACTTGGGCCGGTTTGTGGCGTAGCTGTGGCCGATCTCGTCACGCGCGGGGCCACCGACCTGCCGATTGGTCCGTTCACGGCGCGGCGATTCTCAACCGCGGTGGCGGCCTGAGGCGATTATGGGCGACTACCTGCTGCGCCGCCTCGCTCTCGCAGTGCCCACGATGCTCCTCGCAATGACGACGGTCTTTATATTGGCGCGCGTGGTGCCGGGCGATCCTGCCCTTGTAATCCTTGGCGATCAAGCGTCCGTGGAAGCGCTTGCGGCGTTACGTACGAAGCTCGGCCTCGATCAGCCCATGTACGTGCAATATCTCGATTTTCTCTGGGGCATTCTGCATGGAGACCTCGGACGCTCGCTCGTCACAGGCAAGTCCGTCTGGGCCGAGGTACTCGCGGTAATTCCCTACACCATAGAACTCACGCTGGCCGCAATACTCCTGGGCGTAATATTTGGTGTGCCGCTGGGCGTCTACGCCGCGGTGCACCGCAATGCGCTCCCCGACACGCTAACGCGCCTGGTGTCGCTCGCAGGACTTTCCTTTCCTGCTTTTGTATCGGCCATCCTGCTGCTGCTCGTGTTCTCAATCCAGTTGCATTGGTTCCCGGTTATCTCGGATCCCAAAGTGAACGACCCGATCGACCGTCTGCGTCATCTGGCGCTACCGGCATTAAACCTTGGCATCATCATGACGGCTTACGTGACGCGCGTGACCCGCTCGTCCATGCTTAACGTACTGGGTGAGGACTACGTGCGCACGGCACGTGCGAAGGGCATTGGCGCGGCTGCGGTGCTCTGGCGTCACGCGCTACGCAATGCGCTGATTCCCGTGGCCACGGTGGTGGGGCTTTACCTCGGCACGATGATCGGCAACTCGGTGCTCACCGAGATCGTATTCAACCGCCCGGGGCTCGGCAAACTGATCCTTGGTGCGCTAAACCTGCGCGACTACACGCTGTTGCAGGGGGTGATGGTGTTCTTCGCCGGCTTCATCGTACTCGCGAACGTGGCAACCGACATCGCTTACGGGTTTATCGACCCCCGCGTGAAGTACCGATGAGCATGCCGGACACCACCCTCGAACCCGTGCGCGGTTGGACGCACCGCTTCCGCGCGAATCCAACCTCGTGGCTCGGGATCGTGCTCATAGTGGCCGTCATTCTCGCCGCGGTTTTAGCCCCGCACATTTCATCGTTCGACCCCCTCGAGCAAAGCGTGGGCGACCGTTTGATGGCGCCGTCGGCAGAGCATTTCCTGGGCACCGATTCCTTCGGCCGTGACGTGCTGTCGCGGCTGCTGCATGCCGCGCGCATATCGCTCACCATTGGCGTGCTGTCGATAGCGCTCGCAATGGTGCTCGGTTCCGCCATCGGCGTCGCCGCAGGCTACGTGGGCGGCTGGTTCGATTCCATGGTGACGGCGATCCTCGACGTGCTGCTGTCGTTCCCTACACTGTTGCTCGGTCTCATGGTGGTAGCGATGCTGGGACCGAGCATCGAGAATCTGGTGATCGCGATCGCGCTCACGGAACTCGCGCCCTTCGCGAGGGTGGTGAGGGCGCCGACCATCGTGCTGAAAAGCCGAGACTTCATCGAGGCCGGCCGCGCGCTGGGATTCTCCGACGTCCGTCTCGTCGTGGTGCACATCATCCCTAATCTGCTTTCGGAGGTGGTGGTGGTGGCGTCGCTGTGGCTTGCCACCGCAATTCGCACCGAGGCGTCGCTGAGCTTTATCGGCCTCGGAGTGAAACCACCCACGGCCACCTGGGGCGGTATGATCCGCGAAGGGTTCGAGAATATCCTTGATGCGCCCTGGCTCGCAGTCGCGCCTGGAATTGCCATTCTAATTACCGTGCTTGGCCTCAACTTGATGGGCGACGGACTGCGCGACGCAATCGATCCGAAGGCACGCCGTGACTGAGGCCGCGATGCTCGACGTTCGCAGCCTCACCGTCGAGTTTCGTTCCGGCGGCGTGTGGCATCCGGCGGTGCGTAGCGTTGAGTTCGCGATCGCGCGCAACGAAACGCTCGCCGTGGTGGGGGAATCGGGCAGCGGCAAGAGCGTTACTGCGCTCGCCGTAATGGGACTTGTGCCAGCGGCATCGGGCCGCGTCGCTGCCGGTAGCAGCATTCGCGTGGACGGCCGCGAACTGGTTGGGTTGCCTGAGAAGGCGCTCGACGAAGTGCGTGGCAACCGCGTGGCGATGATTTTTCAAGAGCCGATGACCGCACTTAACCCGACGATGACCGTGGGCGAGCAGGTGGCCGAGAGCGTGCGTGTGCACCGCGGCCTCGGTGCCGCCGCCGCTTGGAGCGAGTCGCAGCGCGTGCTCGACCAGGTGAAGATTCCGTCGGCGAGCAAGCGCATGCGGGATTATCCGCACCAGTTCTCGGGTGGCATGCGGCAGCGCGTGATGATTGCGATGGCGCTCGCGTGCCAGCCCGCGGTGCTGCTCGCCGACGAGCCCACGACGGCGCTCGACGTGACAATTCAGGCGCAGGTGCTGTCGTTGATCGAAGACCTGAAGAAAGAGTTTGGACTCGGCGTGCTATTCATTACGCACAACCTCGGAGTGGTGGCGCTGGTAGCAGACCGGGTGGCGGTAATGTACGCTGGCGAGATCGTCGAGACCGCCAACGTCAGCGGCCTCTTCGCGGCGCCGCTGCATCCTTATACCGAAGCGCTCCTCGCATCGATGCCGCGGGTTGACCGCGACATCAGTGCGATTGAGCCCATTCAAGGCAATGTGCCCTCTATTCGCGAGGTCGGGGTGGGCTGCGCATTCGCGCCGCGGTGCCGGCTCGCGCAGGATCGATGCAGCCGTGAGCGACCACCGCTCTCAAGGATCGACGATACGCGCACAGTGCGCTGCTGGGTGCGTGGAGGAACGGCGTGAACGTCAATCCGATCTTGTCTGTGGAAGGTCTCGGAAAGCGTTTCTCTTCGGGAGGCGGATTTTTTCAGCCGCGCAACGCAGGTTCATGCCGTGGTTGATGTCACGTTCAATGTCGGTCCGCAGACTTCACTCGGCCTAGTGGGTGAGTCGGGCTGCGGCAAGTCGACACTCGCTCGCTGCCTGCTTCGATTGATTGAACCTGACGAGGGCCGCGTTCTTTTCGAGAATGAGGACATTGCCGGACTGCTGCTGCCTGCATTGCGGCGCATGCGGCAGCGCATGCAGATGGTCTTTCAGGATCCGTATGCTTCGCTGAATCCGCGGCGGACCGTATTCCAAACGCTCGCCGAGCCATTGCGGGTGCACGGTTTGGCTAAAGGCGACGGGATCGAGACCAGAGTGGGTGCTGCGCTTGCGGAGGTGGGCCTTCCTGTTGATTCCGCTAAGCGGTTTCCCCATGAGTTTTCGGGCGGCCAGCGCCAGCGCATCTGCATCGCGCGAGCGCTCGTCGTCGAGCCACGCTTGATCATTGCCGACGAGCCTGTATCGGCGCTCGATGTCTCCGTCCAGGCGCAAGTGCTCAAATTACTGGAGGGTTTGCGCGAGCGGCACGGACTAAGTCTGCTTTTCGTTTCCCATGATCTGGGGGTGGTCCGGCATGTGTGCGATCGCGTGGCGGTAATGTATTTAGGCCGCATTATCGAGGAAGCGCCAGTGCCGGAGATTTTTGACCAGCCGCTACATCCGTACACGCAGATGCTGCGCGCGGCCTCGCCGGTGCCGGATCCACAGGCGCGTTTTGCATTGCCGCGCGTGATGGGTGAAATACCCTCGGCCATGAACCCGCCGTCAGGCTGTGCGTTTCACCCGCGCTGTCCTCAGGCGATGGCACGGTGCAGCGAGGAACGACCGCGACTAGTTGATGTCGGAGCCGGCCGCTGCGTCGCGTGTCATTTGCACTCTGCGGCAAGCGCAGAGCCGTTCGTTTGAGACGCGATTGCGCCTTGTCGATGCGAATCAATCTTCATTTACACCTACGCCGCATACCGAGCAGGAACAGTGAAGACCGATAAGCACGAATACCCCATGAGGCGGATAGGTGTTCATCCAAACTCTCTATGGAAATCGCACAAATTCGATCTCCCCCCATGTTATTAACCATGCAGGAAGCCGATGAGGAAAGTCCAACAGTGACTATGCCGCGCCGGAGCTCGAGCCGGGACTTATTCGTCGCGCGCGTAGTCCATGCGGCGTATGTGCATCGGCAGCACGTTTCTGGAAATGCGCACGTCGATGATCATGGGGCCG
>CAZEAX010000154.1:0-9762 GCA_964510405.1 uncultured Streptomyces sp.
GATGCGGCCGCCGTGCTGCTGCACGATCTTGTACGAGATCGACAGGCCGAGCCCGGTGCCCTTGCCGATTTCCTTGGTGGAAAAGAACGGATCGAAGATTTTCGGAAGCACTTCGGGCGCGATGCCGCTGCCGTTGTCCGCGACCTCGACCGCGACGCCGTCGCCGTCGTTGCGCGTGGTCAGCGTGATCGCGCCCGGGCGGTCGCCCATCGCCTGCGCGGCATTGGTGATCAGGTTCAGAAATACCTGGTTGATTTGTGACGGTGAGCACACGATCGGCGCGATCTCGCCGAACGTTTTGTTGACGGTTACCGCTTTCAGCAGATGCTTGGCCAGCAACAGAGTGCTGTTCAGCCCTTCGTTCAGGTTGAAGCTCGTCACCTTGCTGCGGTCGAGCCGGCTGAAGTCTTTCAGGTTGCCGACGATTTCGGCCATTTGCCCCGTGCCATAGAGCCCGTCCTTGACGAGACCGCTCAGTTCTTTCACGACGCCTTGTTGCTTGAGTTCATTAATCTGCGCCGACACGGTGGCGAATTGCCGCGAGAGGCCGTCGGCGTCGTTGCCGGCCTGCAGCAAGGACAGCAGCTTTTCGCAATTCTCGAGCGTTTCGCCGAGCGTGGGCAGCCTGTCGGCGACGGTACCCAGACTGTTCTTCACATAGGCGAGCGGCGTGTTGATTTCGTGCGCGACGCCCGCCACCATCTGGCCGAGCGACGACATTTTTTCGGACTGTATAAGCTGTGCTTCCGAATCCTTCAGGTGTTGCAACGCCTCGGACAATTCGTGCGTGCGCAACTGGACGCGGCGTTCGAGATCGAGGTTGGCGGCCTTCAGGTTGCCGCCGAAGTAGGCGAGCAGCACAAGCAGCGCGCCGGCATACGCGATCAGGTAGACCCGGTAGCGCTCCTTGTCCGCTAGCTCGGCCTCGACTTCCCGGTTGAACGAATAAGTCAGCGCTTCGAGGTGCGGCCCCGAGGTCAGCAGCAGAAGCTTGGGAAAAATCGCCTGTTCCGCCGGTTTGGCTTTGAGCAGCGCCTGTACCGCGCCATCGAGCTTGGTGGCGGCATCGCTCACTGCTTCGGGCACCGACCGCAACGCGGCCGCCGCCGTTTCGAGGTTGGCGCGCTGGTTGTCCTGCGCGAGCCAGTAATACAGCGGAGCGCTCGCCGTCAGCGTCGCCAGCGCCGGCTCTAGTGTGGGCGGGCGCGGTTTGAGCGCCGCGGCTTGTCCGCCCAGTTCGGCCGCGCCTTTGAGTATGTCGCGTACCGCCGTTTGCGCGGCGGCGTTTTCGGTCTTGAATTTCTCCACGAGTGCGGTTTTCTGCTCGATCGTCGCGCGCAACTCCGGCAGCGCGGCGGCGAGTGTGGCGCTTGGCGTGCGTTGGACCGCAGCGCTCAGATTCTCGAGCGCCTTGGCGGCGGCCGCCGCACGGTTCGGCGCGGGCAGATCGCCCGTGACGAATTCGGATCGCGCGCGCACCACGTCGAGGTCCCAGCGGCTGTCGATGTCCTTCAGCTCTCGCAGGTATCCCAGAATTTCATTTTGTTGCCGCAGGTCGATTGCCTGCGTCTTGTTGTAGAGGAACGCCAGCGCGCCGGCGAGCACCGCGGCGCCTACGCAAAGCAGAGCGGTATGCAGGGTTTCATTTTTATTCATTGTCTGGCCTTACTCGCCAAGGTACGCGCGCCGCACCCGTGGATTGGCCAGCAGCGCCCGCGCATTATCGCTCAACGTGATCTCCCCGCTTTCCATAACGTAGCCGCGATCGCACATTTCCAGCGCGAGCTTGGCGTTTTGCTCGACCAGCAGCGTCGTCACACCGGTGGCGGCGATCGCACGGATCGTTTCGAAGATTTTTTGCACCATCAGCGGCGCCAGTCCCATGCTGGGCTCGTCGAGCAACAGGAGCCGCGGCCGCCCCATGATCGCGCGCCCGATGGCGAGCATCTGTTGTTCGCCGCCTGAAAGCGTGCCCGCGACCTGCTGGTGGCGTTCGGCGAGCCGTGGAAACAGCGTAAGCACATGCTCATGATCGGCGCGGATCTCCCGTTTATCGTCACGGCAATAAGCACCCATGGCGATGTTTTCTTCGACCGTCAGGCGCGGAAACACGCCGCGGCCCTCCGGTACCAATGCAATGCCGAGCGCGACCAGGCGATGCGACGGCATTGCGGTGATATCGGTGCCATTGTAACGGACGCGGCCCGCGCTGGGGCGTATGAGTCCGGTCAGCGCCTTTAAAGTGGTCGTCTTGCCCGCGCCGTTGGCGCCGATCAGCGTGACCATTTCACCGGCGGCGACGGAAAAGTCGATGCCCTTGACGGCGTTGATCCCGCCGTACGCAACATGCAATGCGCGCACTTCGAGCAGCGGTGGGGAATTCTTGAGGGCGGATTCCATAGGCGGAAGGTCAGGCAAGCGCGCCGCCCAGGTAGGCTTCTATGACAACGGCATCGCGCTGCACCACGGCGGGCGCACCTTCGGCGATTTTCCTGCCGTAGTCGAGTACCGCGACGCGGTCGCACAAGCCCATCACGAGTTTCACATCGTGTTCGATCAGCAATATCGTCGTGCCGTCGGCGCGGATACGCTCGAGCAACCGTTTTAAAGTTGCGGTTTCGGTCGCATTCATGCCGGCGGCTGGCTCGTCGAGCGCCAGGAGTTTGGGTTCGGTGGCGAGCGCGCGTGCGATTTCGAGACGCCGTTGATCGCCGTAGGGCAGGCTGTTGGCGAGATCGTGCTGGCGCGCGCCGACGCCTACGTATTCGAGCAGGTCGAGTGCGCGCGCGTGGATTGCCCGTTCTTCGTCGCGCGCGCTCTGCATTCGCAGAACCGCTCCAACCACGCCGGCCCTGGTGCGCACGTGTCGGCCGACCATCACGTTTTCCAACGCGGTCATATTGCCGAAGAGCCGGATGTTCTGAAAGGTGCGTGCGATGCCGGCCGCCGCTACTTCGTGTGCGGTGGTGATGTCGAGCGGCGCGCCGTCAAACAGAAAGTCGCCACCATCGGCTTGATAAAAGCCGGTGAGCACGTTGAAGAACGTAGTCTTGCCCGCGCCGTTGGGCCCGATCAGCCCGTAAATTTCACCGCGTTCGATGGTCAATGCGATGTCCGTCAGCGCTTCGAGTCCGCCGAAACGCTTGGTGATATTCCTGGCTTCTAGCAAAGACATCAAGTCGCTAATTCGCGTTTGCGCACTTTAGAGGGCCACAGCCCCGCGGGACGGAACAGCATCATGAGCACGAGCGCCAGGCCGAACAACAGCATGCGCAGATCGGACGGGTCGATGAGCACGCGGCCGAGCCACTGGTTTTGCAGCGGGCCGACATAACGCAGCGCCTCCGGTAGCGCCGTCAACAGCACGGCGCCGAGCACGACGCCAGGCACGTGACCCATGCCGCCCAATACCACCATGCACAGGATCATGATCGAATCGAGCAGGGTGAAACTCTCGGGGCTGATGAAACCCTGAAACGCCGCGAACAAGCCGCCCGAAATGCCGCCGAACGTCGCACCCATCGCGAACGCGAGCAGCTTGATGTTGCGCGTGTTGATGCCCATTGCGCGCGCCGCAGTCTCGTCTTCGCGAATCGCGATCCACGCGCGGCCGATGCGTGAATCTTCCAGGCGGACCGACACCAGCACGACCAGTGCGGCGCACGCGAGAAACACGAAGTAATAGTTGTGGACCGGCGCGAACGTGAGGCCGCCAAGCGTGTAGGTTTTGCTCAGCGCGAAGTCGCCGATATGCAGCGGATCGACCAGCGTGATGCCCTGCGGCCCGTTGGTGAGATTGAACGGGTGGTTCAGGTTGTTCAGGAATATACGGATGATTTCGCCGAAGCCGAGCGTGACGATGGCAAGGTAATCGCCGCGCAGCTTGAGCGTCGGCGCGCCGAGCAACACGCCGAATCCCGCGGCGACCAGCGCGCCCAGCGGCAGCAGCAGAAGCAACGGCGCGTGGATGCCATGCTGCGGCGAGGCGAGCAATGCATAGCAATACGCGCCGACCGCGAAGAATGCGACATATCCGAGATCGAGTAACCCCGCGTAGCCGACGACGATGTTGAGCCCCAGCGCCAGCATCGTGAACAGCAGCGCCACATCGATGATGCGCACCCACGTGCGGCCGAGCGTCGCATCGACCGCGAACGGCAACGCCGCCAGCGCGATCGCAACGAGCGCGTAAGCGGCCCACGCGAGGCGACGATCGTGCATCAATCTACGCATAGCGCCTCACGCCCGTTCGCCCGAACGTTCGCCGATCAATCCCGACGGCCGGAATACGAGTACTACGACCAGCACGAGGAACGCGAACACGTCGCGGTAGTTGCTGCCCAGCACGCCGCCCGTGAGGTCGCCGATATAACCCGACGCCAGGCTTTCGATCAGCCCGAGCAGGAGCCCGCCGAGCATCGCGCCGTGAACTTTGCCGATGCCGCCCAGCACCGCCGCGGTAAATGCTTTGAGGCCGAGCATGAAGCCCATGTAATAGTGGCCAAGCCCGTAATACAGCACGACCATCACACCCGCAACCGCACCGAGCGCCGAACCGAGCAAAAACGTAAAAGCGACGATGCGGTTGATGTCGATGCCCATCAGGCCCGCGACATCCGCATTTTGTTCGGTCGCGCGCATTGCCTTGCCCAGTCGCGTGTGCTTGATAAACCACAAGAGGGCCGCCATCAGGCCGCACGCGAGCAGGAAAATGAAAACCTGCAAATCGGTGAACGTGGCACCCGCTACCGTGAACTGTTCGGGTTTCAGAATTTCGGGCAGCGAGATGTACTGCTTGGACCAGACCAGCGCGGCGGAGTACTGCAGCAAAATCGACACGCCGATGGCCGTAATCAGCGGTGCGAGCCGTGGCGCGCGGCGCAGCGGCCGGTAGGCGACGCGTTCCATCGTCACGCCGAGCGCCATGCAGACCAGCATCGCGGCCAGAGTCGCGCAGGCTATCGCGAGCGGCACTGGCAGCGTCGAGCCGAAAAACGCCTGCAGCACCGTCAGCGCAACGAGAGCGCCGACCATCACGAGGTCGCCATGCGCGAAATTGATGAGGCCGAGAATTCCGTAAACCATCGTGTAGCCCAGCGCCACCAGCGCATAGATGCTGCCCAGCACCAGGCCGTTGATGATCTGCTGCAGAAAGATGTCCATGCCGCTACCGTCTGTCCACAGCAAAACGGCACCCGCAGGTGCCGTTTGCATACGATGAAGTGAAGTTCAATGCGCCATCATTTCTTGGCGGGTTCGGCGGCCTTCGCCGGCTCGGCCGCCGCGGGCGCGTCCGCCGGTTTCGCCTCGGGCGCGCCGCCCGGCGTCACGACTTCCATGGTGTCCCATTTGCCGCCCTTCACCGCATAGACGGTGACCGGGCCGTTCTTCAGATCGCCTTTGTCGTCGAACGCGATCGGACCGATCACGCCCTTGTAATCGGTCTTGGCGACTTCCGCCAGGAATTTCGCGGGGTCGGTCGATTTCGCGCGTTTCATCGCTTCGATGAACACGAACACGGCGTCATAGCCCATGGGCGCGAAGAGTTCCACGTCCGCATTGAATTTGGCTTTGAATTTTTCGAGGAACTTCATGCCGCCGGGCATTTGGTCTTTGGGCAGGCCGGGCATCGAAGCCATCGCGCCTTCCGCGGCAGCGTCGCCCGCGAGCTTGATAAAGTTGGGTGTCTGAATGCCGTCGCCGCCCATGAACTTGGCCTTGATGCCGAGCTCTCCCATCTGTTTGATCATGGGACCGGCCTGCGGGTCGATGCCGCCGAAGAATATGAGGTCCGGCTTCTTGCCTTTGATCTTGGTCAGTATCGCCTTGAAGTCGGTGTCTTTGTCTGTCGTGTGCTCGCGCGCCGCGACTTTCGCGCCGCCGGCCTTGACCGTCGCTTCGAACGTATCGGCAAGACCCTGGCCGTAGGCGGTCGAATCATCGATCACCGCAATGTTTTTCGCCTTGAGTTTTTCGAGCGCGAATTTGCCGTCGACCGGACCTTGCTGATCGTCGTTGGCCACCACGCGGAACGTGGTTTTGAACCCCTGTTGCGTGTACTTGGGATTCGTCGAGGACGGCGAGATTTGCGGAATGCCCGCGTCGGAATAAATTTTCGACGCGGGGATAGACGCACCCGAGTTGAAGTGGCCGACTACCGCGACTACTTTGGCATCGACGAGTTTCTGGGCGACGGTCGCAGCCTTGGTCGGATTCGCCTCGTCGTCTTCCGCCACGAGTTCAAGCTTGATTTTCTTGCCGTCGATCGTGATGCCGGCGGCGTTCGCGTCGTCGACCGCGAGTTGCACGCCGTTCTTGATATCGATGCCGATATGTGCCTGCGGACCCGTCAGCGGCGAGGCAACGCCGATCTTGACGACGGTTTCCTGTGGCGGGGCTTCGGCTTTCGGGGCCGGCTTGGGTGGCTCTTCCTTGCTGCAACCCTGCATGATCAATGCGGCGGCGAACAACCATCCGGCGGCCAAGGACTGAATGCGGTTCATAACGTCTCCCGTAAGCATAAATAGTTGTTGTAGCGCGACAATTGATTATCCGTAGGCGCTCATCCGTTGTCAATTTACCGCGGCGTGGCGACGGTCAAAAAAAAGGGCGCCGCCCGAGGGCGCGCCCTTTTTTGACCAGCGACTGTTTACTTGGCTTTTGCCATCATCAAATCGACCACCGCCTTGACCTCGGCGTCCGACAGATTCGCAAAACCGCCTTTCGCGACCATCGCGGTGCCGGGTTTGCCCTGTAGCGCCGACTTGTAAAGGGCATCTTTGCCTTGTTTGATGCGCGGCGCCCACGCGGCTTTGTCGCCGAGCTTGGGCGCGTTCGCAACGCCTGCGTCGTGGCAAGTGCTGCAAGCGCCCTTATACGTTTCTTCAGCGGTGGCGGCGAAAATGCTGCCGGCAGTAACCAGACTCACAACAGCCAGCGTACCCAGCACAAACGATTTCATTGATTTCTCCTTTGAAGGTGCGAATAAAAAACCGCCGGCATCATAGCAAATCCGGCGCGCTTCATCCAACGCTTTGGCCATATTACGCCGCGGGCGCAGTCAGCACGGATATCAAGGTTGAGCGGTCGGCGATCGGCGGCAAGCATGTAACGCCGCGGCACACCCACGCGTTGACTGCGGCGTCGGCGGGCTTTTCGAGCGCGGCCGGCAGCCCGGATGCGCCGGCTGGGACGGCGAGCACCAGCGCATGCGGCAGATAGTGGCGGTTGATTTCGCGCTGCCATTCGGTAAGGCCATCTCCGCCGCGCAGTATCACGATGCTAGGCGGCGCGCATTCTTCTTCGAGCGCTGCGCAGAGGCTCGTGTGCGCGACAGGCTCTTGTTCGAGCAGGGGCTTGAACGCGCGCAACGTCCGCGCGGCGGCCTCGCTGTAGCGGGGTTCGCCGGTGAGATGACCGAGCCGGTTCAGCGCCAGCGCCGCGATGCCGTTGCCCGACGGGGTGGCGTGGTCGCGCCCGCTCTTGGCGCGATAGAGCAGTTGCTCGTGATCGTGGCTCACGAAAAAAAATCCGCCCAGCGCGCGGTCTTCGAACTGGTCGAGCAACACGTCCGCGAGTTCGCGCGCCCACGCGAAGTCGGCTGTTCGAAAATCGTGTTGCAAGAGTTCGAGCAACGCATCGAGCAAAAACGCGTAGTCGTCGAGGTAGGCGTTCAGATGCGCGTTGCCATCTTTGTACGTGGCCAGCAACCGGCCGTTGCGCCACAGCATTGCGCGCAGGAATTCAACCGCGCTGCGCGCGGAAGCTAGCCACCCCGGATTGCCGAACACGCGCGCTGCGCGCGCCATGCCCTTGACCATCAGCGCGTTCCAGCTGACGAGCACTTTCTCGTCGCGGCCCGGATGCACGCGGGATTCCCGCGCGGCGAACAGTTTCGCGCGCGCGGCGTCGAGCAGCTCTTGCGCGCGCTCCTCGGTCATGCCCGACCGTTTGGCGACCACGGCCAGCGGTTTGGTTACGCGCAGATGCCAGAACTCGCGTTCGAAGTTCGGCCGCACATCGAGGCCGTAGTGCGGTTCGACCACGGCATACTCGTCGGCGGTCAACAGCGCTTTGACGTCTTCCGGCATCCACACATAGAACTTGCCTTCGACGTGCTCCGAATCCGCGTCGAGCGAAGAATAGTAACCACCTTCGGGCGATTGCATTTCACGCATGACCCATGCAGCAGTTGCGTTGACTATTCTCGCGTAAAGCGGGCGGCGCTCGGCGAGCCATAAATCGCTGTACAGGCGCAGGAGCGGGCCGTTGTCATAGAGCATTTTTTCGAAATGCGGAATCGTCCAGTGCGCATCGACACTGTAGCGGCAGAATCCGCCGCCCAACTGATCGTAGATGCCGCCTTCGGCCATTTTGGTGAGCGTCAGCCGCGTCATGCCCAGCGCGTAGTCGTCGCGCACGTCGGCGGCGCGGCGCAGGCAGAATTCGAGTTCCGCGGGATGCGGAAATTTCGGGGCCGTGCCGATGCCGCCGTCGGTTTCGTCGAAAATATTCTTGAGTTCGCGCAACGCGACGTCGAGCGGAACCGCCGACAACGCGCCGGCGGTGGCGGCCGGCGGCAGCGTGTGCACAAAAGCCCCGCGCAGCGCGACGTTTTGCTGCTCGATTTCGGCGCGCTGGTCGCGATACGCGGCGGCCACCTGCGGCAAGAGGTCGATGAAGCCCGGCATTCCGCGGCGCGCGGTTTTCGGAAAATAGGTGCCGCCGAAAAATGGCGTCTGGTCCGGCATCAGGAACATCGTCAGCGGCCAGCCGCCGTTGCGCCGCGTCAGGAGCGAGTGCGCCGCTTGGTAAATCTGGTCGAGGTCCGGCCGTTCTTCGCGATCGACTTTGATATTGATAAATAACTCGTTCATGAGCGCTGCGACCGCGGCGTCTTCGAACGACTCGTGCGCCATCACGTGGCACCAGTGGCATGCGGAATAGCCGATCGACAGCAGGATCGGCTTGTCTTGTTGGCGCGCCGTGGCAAGAGCTTCTGCATCCCACGGATACCAGTCGACCGGGTTGTTCGCGTGCTGTTGCAGGTAGGGGCTTGTTTCTCGCGCGAGTCGGTTTGGCATCGTGTTCCGGGAAAAAATGGCGGCGGGCTTACGCCGGCCGCATGGCGGGACTGCTCTTCAGCTCTGCAGCGACGGTCGCAGGTATTCCATGCGGTCGATCGACTGCACGATGATTTCGCGCACCACCTTCTCGCGCCAGAGTTGCAGAATAATTTTGCTGCCAGCGGCGCCGCTCGCCCACAACGCCTGATAAAACTCGGCCTGGCTGCCGATCGCCTGGCCGCCGACCGCGAGGATCACATCGCCGCGCGTAACGCCGCCGCGTTCCGCGGGCGAGTCGCGCAATACCTGGGTGACGACGACGTGCTGCCGGATTTCTTCCGAATAGATGCCGAGCCAGGGACGCGCCGCGCCGCTGCGGCGGCCTTGCGTTTTCAAGTCGGCGAGTATCGGCAACAGAAGGTCGGTCGGCACGAACATGTTGCCGGGAAATGCGGCGCCGGTGTCACTCGCATCCCCGACCCAGAGCGAACCGATGCCGATGAGTTGGCCTTTGCCATCCAGGAGCGCGGCACCGCTGTGTTGATCGCGCGCCGGCGCGGTGAAAATCGCGTTGTCGAGCGCATATTCCCACCAGCCGGTGAACGGTCGCCGGCCGACGACGCAGGCATTCGACCAGCCGCCGGCGCCGGCATGCGCGGCGACAGTGGCCGTGTTCATTTCGCGCACGCGGCGGCTG
>CAZEAX010000154.1:9772-9980 GCA_964510405.1 uncultured Streptomyces sp.
GCGGCTGTCGCCGAACGCCAGCGGCGGATGGTCGAGCGACTGCGCAGCGCGCACGAGACCGAAGCCGGTCACGTGGTCGAAGCCTGCGACCGTTGCCGGCAGTACGCGGCCATCCGCGGTGACGACCAATATCGATTCGGCCTCGAGCAGCAGATAACCAATGGTCAGGACATGTCCCGCGTCATCGATCAGCACGCCGGTGCCTTCG
>CAZEAX010000155.1:0-9973 GCA_964510405.1 uncultured Streptomyces sp.
GCCCCACGTCGGCCAGTGGAGCCAGCGCGGCGAGCACTGCCTTCTGGTCGGCGAAGAAGCCCAACGCTTCGGAGACGGTCATCTCCAGCACGTCGGCGACGCTCCTGCCGCGCCAGTTGAGGGCCAGGATCTCCGGCCGGTAGCGCTTGCCGTCGCAATCCGGGCAGCGCAAATAGACGTCGGACAGGAACTGCATCTCGACGTGCTCGAACCCGTTGCCGCCGCAGGTCGGGCAGCGGCCGTTGCCGGAATTGAAACTGAACGTGCCGCGCGTGTAGCTGCGCTCTTTCGCGAGCGGCGTCTGCGAATAGAGTTCGCGGATCGCTTCGAACGCGCCGACGTAGCTCGCCGGATTGGAGCGCGTGGTGCGGCCGATCGACGACTGGTCGACCATCACGATGTCGCCGATCAACTGGTGGCCGTGGATTGCGCGGTGCGCGCCCGGCGTTTCGGTGGGCTTGCCCTTGTGCTTCAGCAGCGCCGCATACAGCACGTCCTGCACGAGCGTCGACTTGCCCGATCCCGACACGCCCGTGACGCAGACGAGCCGGTTCAAAGGGATCGCGACGTCGATGTTCTTGAGATTGTGCTCGGTCGCACCGAGGATTTCGATTTTGGCGCCGCGCGCGGCGGGCGGAGTCGGCGCAATGCCGCTGTCGGCGCGCTTGCGTCCCGACAGGTATTCGGCGGTCAGCGTGTGCGTTTGCTTCAAACGCTCCGGCGTGTCGAAGCAGACGACTTCGCCGCCGCGCTCGCCGGGGCCGGGCCCCATGTCGAGAATGCGGTCGGCGGCAAACATGATCTGCGGCTCGTGCTCGACGACCACCAGCGAATTGCCGGCGTCGCGCAGCCGCTGCATCACGCCGATCACGCGTTCCATGTCGCGCGGATGCAGGCCGATCGACGGCTCGTCGAGCACGAACAGCGTGTTGACCAGCGAGGTGCCCAGCGCGGTGGTGAGATTGATACGCTGCACTTCGCCGCCGGACAGCGTGCGCGACTGGCGGTCGAGCGTCAGGTAGCCGAGACCCACTTGCGTCAGGTACGCGAGCCGCGCGCGGATCTCGGTCAGCAATAAATCCGTCGCCTCGTCCAGTTGACTGGGCAGGTGAAGGTGATCGATGAATTCGCGCGTGCGGTCGATCGGCAGCAGCATCAGGTCGTGCACGGTGAGTCCCGGCAGCGCGCGCAGGATCTCGTCGTCGTAGCGCACGGTGTTCGCGCGATAGCGTTTGGTGGGAGCCAGCACGCTGTCCGCGTCCGCCTTGGCACCGAGCCGCCACGCGAGCGCGTCGGGCTTCAGCCGCGCGCCGCCGCACGCCGTGCACGGCGTGTACGCGCGGTATTTCGACAGGAGCACGCGGATGTGCATCTTGTAGGCCTTGGTTTCGAGCCACTTGAAAAAGCGGCGCACGCCGTACCAGGTGCCGGGCCAGGATTTTTTCCAGCTCACCCATTCGGGTTCGCCTTCGAGCACCCACGTTTTCTGCTTCGCAGTGAGTTCGCGCCACGGGGTGTCGAGCGGAATGCCGCGCTTGCCCGCGTATTTCACGATGTCATCCTGGCATTCTTTGAAGCTCGGCGTCTGCCACGGCCGCACCGCGCCGCCGCGCAGCGTTTTGGATTCGTCGGGCACGATGAGTCCGAAATCGACGCCGATCACGCGCCCGAAGCCGCGGCACGCATCGCAGGCACCGAGCGGCGAATTGAACGAGAACAGGCTCGGCGTCGGTTCCGCGTAATGAATGTCGCAATCGGCGCAATGCAGGTCGGAGGAAAATTTCCACACGACTTCACTCCCTCCTCCTTGATGGGGGAGGGCTGGGGAGGGGGTGGAGCGTAAATCCGGGCCTTCGGCCAGGGACGGGTAGATGTTTACCCGTCCCTGGCCGACGCGCAACGCGGCCTCGAGGCCTTCGATTACCCGCACGCGCTCGGCGTTGCCGATGCGCAGCCGGTCCTGCACCACCTCGATGACGGTTTTATCTTCCCGGTGTATGCGCGTATAGCCCTGCGCTTCGAGCAGCTTCTTGACCTCGCCATCCGAAAAATTCTTCGGCACCGTGACGGGGAAGGTAACGATGAGGCGCGGATCGCCGGCGGCCTGCGCGCGCGCGGCGAGCTCGGCGTAGATGGAATCGGGCGTGTCGCGGTGTATGGAGCGCCCGCAGCCGCGGCAGAACAATTGCGCCGTGCGCGCGAACAGGAGCTTCAGATGATCGTTCAGTTCCGTCATCGTGCCGACGGTCGAGCGCGAGGTGCGCACCTGGTTGGTCTGGTCGATCGCGATTGCCGGCGGGATGCCGTGGATCGCGTCGACCTGCGGCTTGTCCATGCGATCGAGAAACTGCCGCGCGTACGGCGAGAACGTTTCGACGTAGCGGCGCTGGCCTTCCGCGTAGAGCGTGTCGAACACGAGCGACGACTTGCCCGACCCGGAGACGCCGGTGACGACGATCAGCTCGTTCAACGGGAGTGCGAGCGAAATGTTCTTGAGGTTGTTCTGACGCGCGCCGACTATCGTAATGGCGTCGGCGCTGATCGGCAGGTTTTCTTCGGGTTTCAAAGGACCAGTGAAGGGTGATTAAGTGATTGGGTGATTGAGCGATTGAATGACTGGCCGACTGAATAACTTAATCGCTCATTCACTGAATTACTGAATCACCTTTTCATTGTAACTGCTGTGTCAAGGGGGGTGCCGTTGTTATGACCCTGATCAAAGTACGGTAATGCGGCGGGCTGTTATCCTACGCATTCTTTGCAAGGGGAACAGCCGTGAATCAACCGTTACTCGCCTGGTCGGACCAACTCGCAATCGGGCAGTCCATCATGGACGACACCCACCGCGAGTTCGTCGATCAATTGAACCGCGTGGGCGAAGCCGCGGACGCCGCGGTGCTTGCGGCGCTCGACGACTTCATCGGGCACACCGAAGCGCATTTCGGGCAGGAAGAGCGCTGGATGGACGCGATCGAGTTTCCGCCGCGCGGCTGCCATCGCGGCGAGCACGAGAAAGTGCTCGAAACCGTGCGCGAAGTGCGCCGGCGCGTGGCCGAAGGGGACGTGCGCCTCGGCCGCACGCTCGCCGAGGCGCTGGCCGAATGGTTTCCGCAGCATGCATTGTCGATGGACGCGATACTCGCGATGTACATGACCGAGATTGGCTACCAGCCGGAAGAGTCCGTCCCCGCAGCCTCTGAAAAGTAGCTCGTCGTTCCCGCGCAGGCGGGAATCCAGGAAGATTCCAATTCGTCTCGATGCCCGCCTGCACGGGCATGACGTAATCAAGGCTCGCGGCGGATTTCCTGCTGCAGCCAGGTCACGAAGCGCTGCACTTGCGGGCGCGCGGCCGCGTGCGGCGGGACGATGATGAAATATTCGCGCGTGACCGCGATGCGGTCCTGAAACGGCGCGACCAGCGCCCCGCTTTTCAGAAAACGCACGACGAGCGGCGTGCGTCCGAGCGCAACGCCTTCGCCTTCGATGGCGGCCTGGATCAGCTGGTCGTAATGGCTGTAGTGCGCGATGCCCGCGGGTTTCAATTCCGGCAGATGAAACGCGTCGAGCCACTGGCTCCAGTTCAGCCACGGCCAGCGGCCGACGGGATCGTCGAAGTGCAGCAGCACCTGGCGCGCGAGATCTGCCGGTTTTTTGAGCGGCCGCGCGCGATCGCGCAATAACGCGGGGCTGCATACCGGAAACACCTCCTCGCCGGTGAGCGAGATTGCGCCCGGCGGCGCCGCGCGCGGCTCCATGAAGCGGATCGCCACATCGATGCGGTCGCGCTCGAGGTTCGACGGGTCGTTGGTCGCGGAGAGCCGCACGTCGATGCCCGGGCGGACTTTGCGAAAACGCGCGAGGCGGGGAACCAGCCACAACGCCGCGAACGACACCGTCGTCGTCACCGTCAGCAGGCGCTCGTCGCCGCGCGCGCCCATGCGGGCGGTCGCCTCCTCGAGCTGGCGCATCACCGACTGCGCGGTCACGAACAGCGCCTCGCCTTCCGCGGTCAGTTTCAGCGCGCGGTTCATCCGCGTGAAGAGCTTCACGCCCAGATGGTCCTCGAGCGTTTTGATCTGGCGGCTCACCGCGGACTGGGTGACGTGCAGTTCGGCGGCCGCGCGCGTGAAGCTCATCTGGCGCGCGGCCGCTTCGAAACCGCGGATCAGGTCCAGCGACGGCAGGCGGGGTGGTCGCATGCGTTTAACTCATCCGAATGATACGTAAATGTCGTTTGCGGGGTGCCGGCGGCCGGCGCAATCTACACCTGCCGAACGCGTTCAACCGGCGATCCGGCGACTTTAGGGAGTATACGATGGACATGACTGAATTGCATACGAAGCGGAAAATCGATGCGCGCCGCGGACTGACCCTGCACGACGCGGCGGGGCGCGAAGTGACCTGCCTGCGCGGCAGCGTATGGCTGACGATGGAAGGCGACTCGCGCGACATCCTGCTCGAACCCGGCACGTCGTTCGTGGTCGACCGCGACGGCCTGACGATACTCGCAGCGCAGGCGCCGAGCGAAGTAACCGTGAGCGTCCCCGACCGGCCGCGCGGATGGCGCGCGTGGATTGCCGATTACTTCAACCGGACTTACGGGCCGGCCGCCATCCGGTCAGACCGCAAGTGGATCTACTGACAAGGAGAAATTTCATGCCATTCATCCAGGTAAAAATCAGCGGCGAGCGCGATGCCGCGCTGGCCGCAAAAGTCGCCGAAGTCATTACCGCCGCGACGCACGAGCATTTGCGCAAGGATCCTGCGCTCACCGCGGTCGCGGTCGAGTTCATCGCGCCGGATTTGTGGTTCATCGCGAACCAGTCGCTGGCGACGCAGCGCTTGCGCAGCTTCCATCTCAACATCAGCGTTACCGACGACACCAATACCAAGGACGAGAAAGGCGCGTATATCGCGGCGATCTACGCGCTGATGAGCGAACTGCTGGGCGGCGTGCACGAGAAATCGTACGTGCTGGTCACGGACGCTGAAGGCGCGGCATACGGGTACGGCGGCGTCACGCAGGAAGCGCGTTACGTGTTGTCGAAGCGGGCGCCGGTGGCGCGCAAGCTGCGCGCCGCAGGTTGACGCGCCGCCGTCGTTACGTCTGGATCGCGCTCACGGTGGCGCGAAAGCGCGCGAGCGCGCCGGCAAAGAACGCGAGCCCCAGGGCCGCGACGGCGGCAAACTGCGGCCACACGTCGGCAATGCCCGCGCCGCGAAACAAAATTGCCATCGAGCTTTCGACGAAGGGCGTGGTCGGCGAGAACTGCATGGCGTATTGCAGCCATTGCGGCATCGCGTCGAGCGGGGTGGTGCCGCCCGACAGCAGTTGCAGGACGACGATGACCGGAAAGGCCAGGAGGCCGAACTGCGGCATCGAGCGCGCAATGGTAGCAAGGAAAATGCCCAGCGAGGTCGCCGAAAACATGTAGGCCGCGGCAACCGCCATGAAGAGCGGCAGCGACCCGGCCAGCGGAACGTCCAGCAGCACCTGCACAACCAGCAGCAGCGAGAGCATGGCCGCTATCACGATGACGAGCGCAGTCGACCATATTTTCGCGAGCATGATGTCGGACGGATGCAGCGGCAGCACCAGCAGGTGCTCGATCGTGCCGTGCTCGCGTTCGCGCACGACCGCGCCGCCCGACAGGATGATCGCGATCATCGTGATGTTGTTGATCACCCGCGACACGGCGAGAAACCACGTTTCCTGCAGGTTCGGATTGAACTTGGCGCGCGTGACGAGCCGGACGGGCGGCGCGGCGGCGGCAGGCGTGCCGGTGAACTTCCGCAGTTCCGCTTCGATGATCGTCGAGATATACGTTGCGCCGCGCCCCGCCTGGCTCATCGCCGTCGCATCGACGTTGACCTGCAACGAAGGATGGCGGCCGGCTTCGACGTCGGCCTGGAAGCGCGGCGGGATGTCGATCACGAAGGTGAACCTGCCGGCATCCATCGCGCGGTCGATTTCGTCGAGACCGATGGCCTGCGGCGGCAGGAAGAACGGCGGCAGCAGCGCATCGCCGAGGCGCGCCGACAGCGCGGAGCGGTCTTCGTCGACGATCGCGACCGACGCGTTGCGCAATTCCATTTGCGCGCCCTTGGCCGGGCCGTACACCGCATACGTGAACGCGTAAATGATGAGCCCCACGAACACGGCGTCGCGTGCGAGGCTCGCCAGCTCCTTCAACCCGAGGCGAAAAATACTCTGCAAGCGGTCCATGGCGGTCACAACTCCTGCGTCTTGAGCGCGATACGCGCGAGGGCCAGCACCACGAAGGTGAACACGGCCATCGCCAGAAAATCGCCGAGCAGGCTGTCGAACGCGAGCGCCTTGGTGAAGGTCCCGACGCTGATGTGCTGGAAATACAGGCTCGGAAAAGCGCGCCCGATCGCCTGCGCGTCCGCCGACATCGACGATACCGGCAGCAGGAAGCCCGAAAATTCGATCGCGGGCACCGTGCTGATGATGGCGACCGCGAAGATCGCGGCGATCTGGGTGCGCACGAAACTCGAGGCGAGCAGCCCGAAAGCGGTGGTCGCGGTGACGTAAATCGCCGCGCCGATCACGAGCCCGGGCGCGCTGCCTTTGAACGGCACGTCGAACAACAGCGTCGCCAGCAGCACGAGACTCAGGAAGTTGACGTACGCGAGCCCGATGTAAGGCAGTTGCTTGCCGAGCAGGAACTCGAGCCCGGTCGTCGGCGTGACGTAGAAATTCGTGATCGAGCCGAGTTCCTTTTCGCGCACGATGCCGAGCGCCGTCATCATCGGCGGTATGAGTATCAGGAGCAGCATGATGATGCCGGGAACCATTGCGTCCGCGCTCTTGAAATCCTGGTTGTAGCGGAAGCGCATTTCGATGCCGGCGGGCGCGGGCGCGGCGGGCTGGCGCGCGGGGCGCGCGATTTCGCGCAAGTAGACCTGGTGCACGCCCTCGGCGTACCCGCGGCTGGTCTCGGCGCGAAACGGAAACGCGCCGTCCAGCCAGACCGCGACTTCGGGCGAATGGCCGGCGCGCAGATCGCGGCCGAAACCCGGCGGAATTTCGATCGCGAGCTTGATGCGGCCCGCGCGCAACCGCGCTTCGAGGTCCGCGGGATCGGCGAGCGGCGCCTGTTCCTGAAAATAGCGCGAGCCCGCGTAGTTTTCGAGATAGGCGCGGCTCTCGGGCGTGCGGTCCCAGTCGAGCGCCGCGTAGTTGAGGTTCTCGACGTCGAACGTGATGCCGAAACCGAACACGATCATCAGCGCGACCGGGCCCAGCAGCACGAAAGCGAGGCGGATGAAGTCGCGGCGGATTTCCATCGTTTCGCGCCGCGCGTAGGCCCACAGGCGCGCCAGGCTGAACGCCTTCACGGGCGCCGGCGGACGCGCCGCGGCAGGCGGCGCGTCCGCCGCGGAATGATGTCCGGGCGACGTTTCGCCGGCCTGCTCGAGATACGTGATGAACGCCTGCTCCAGATCGGGCGCGCCGGCGGCGCGCACGATCTCGGCGGGCGTGCCCTGCGTCAGCACCTTGCCGGCGTGCATGAGCGAAATGCGGTCGCAGCGTTCCGCTTCGTTCATGAAGTGGGTGGAAATGAAAATCGTGACGCCGTGGTTGCGCGACAGGTCGAGCAGCAGTTCCCAGAAGCGGTCGCGCGCGGCCGGATCCACGCCGGACGTCGGCTCGTCGAGTATCAGCATCTCCGGTTCGTGGATCACGGCCACCGCGAGCGACAGGCGCTGGCGCACGCCCAGCGGCACGTCGCCGCTGATATCGTCGAGATGCCCGGCGAGGCCGAAACGCTCAACGAGTTCGTCGATGCGCGGACCGATCGTCGCGCGCGGCAGATGAAACAGCCGCGCGTGCAGGCTGAGGTTCTGCCGCACGGTGAGCTCGGTATAGAGCGAGAAGGATTGCGACATGAATCCCACGCGCTTGCGCGTCGCGATGTCGCGCGCGTCGACCGGATGGCCGAACAGTTGCGCGGTGCCTTCGGAGACCGGCAGCAGGCCGGTCAGCATTTTCATCGTGGTCGTTTTCCCGCAGCCGTTCGAGCCGAGGAAGCCGAAGATCTCGCCGCGCGGGATCGAGAAGCTCACATGATCGACCGCGACGAAGTCGCCGAAGCGCCGCGTCAGTCCGTGCGCTTCGATCGCGATTTCCCGTTTGCCGTCGAGCGGCGCGCGCGCGGTGACGGCGTGGGATGTCCCGCGCTTCTCCGCGGGCATCAGCGCGACGAACGCGTGTTCCAGCGTAGCGGCGCCCGTGCGCGACTTCAAAGCGGCGGGCGTGTCATAAGCGAGCACGCGCCCGTCGTCCATCGCCACCAGGAGGTCGAACGCCCCGGCTTCGTCAAAGTAGGCGGTGGCGACGAGCACGCTCATGCCCGGCCGGCGCGCGCGTATGCGCTCGATCAATTGCCAGAACTGGCGGCGCGACAGCGGATCGACGCCGGTCGTCGGTTCGTCGAGTATGAGGAGATCGGGATCGTGGATCAGCGCGCAGCACAGTCCCAGCTTTTGTTTCATGCCGCCGGAGAGTTTGCCGACCGGGCGGTCCGCGAACGATGAGAGCCCGGTGGCGGCCAGGAGTTCGACGATGCGCGCGCGGCGTTCGTCCGGCGGCTGGCCGAAGAGCCGCGCAAAAAAATCCAGGTTCTCTGCGACGGACAGCGTCGGATAGAGATTGCGGCCCAGCCCCTGCGGCATGTAGGCGATGCGCGTGCAGACGGCGTTGCGATGCGCGACGCTCTTCATGTCGCCGCCGAGAACTTCAAGCTTGCCCGCCTGCAGCTTGCGCGCGCCGGCGATCAGGCCCAGCAGCGTCGATTTGCCCACGCCGTCGGGGCCGATCAGGCCGAGCATGAGCCCGGCCGGCAGTTCGAGCGTGACGTCGTCGAGCGCGATCGCGCGCCCGTAGCGGTGCGTGATGCCGGCGATGCGCGCGACCGGCGCGGCTGCGTTCATTGCGGCGGCAGGCGGATTTCCAGCGTCGCGGGCCATTGCGCGCCCGCGTCCGTGCGCACGTACGCAACGCCCGGCAAGCCCGCTTTGACGCGCGTCTGATATTTTTGCAGGAGGTCGGGATCGATCTGCGCTTTGACGCGGAACACGAGTTTCTGGCGCTCGGCCGCGGTCTCCACGGTCTTCGGCGTGAACTGCGCTTCGGTCGCGACGAAAGTCACTTTGGCGGGGATCACGTACTGGGGTGCGGCGTCGAGTACGATGCGCGCGTCGGCGCCGATCGCGAGTTTGCCCGCCGTGGTTTCCGGGATAAACACGGTCATGTACACGTCCGACAAATCGAGCATGCTGACCACCTTGCCGCCCGCGGGCAGCACTTCGCCGGGTTCGGCGAGCTTGTATTGAACGCGGCCGGCGCGCGGCGCCCGCAATACGCTGTCGTCGAGTTCGGATTTGATGCGTTCGACCGACGCGGTGGCCGCCTGCATCGCGGACTGCGCTTCGATGACGCGCGATTGTTCGGCCACGAGCGCGGCGCGCGCCGACAGCATCTGCGCGCGGTCGCCGTCGAGTTTTTGCGCGCTGATGAAATTACGGCTCACGAGTTCTTCTGAGCGCTTGAAAGTGGCTTCGGCGAGCTGCAGTTCCGCCGCGCGCTGGGCGACGACGGCTTGCGCGGTGGCGATCGAATTGCGCGCCTGCGCGACCTGCGCCTGGGCCTGGCGCGATTCAGCTTCGAGCGTGCTGGTGTCCATGCTGGCGACGATCTGCTGCCGCGCGACAAAATCGCCCTCGGCGACGCGCACGTCCCTGATGCGGCCCGCCAGCTTGGTCGCGATATCGATTTGGGTGGATTCGATGCGGCCGTTCGCCATCGCGAAGCCGGGTGCGAGCGGCGGCGGTTTCAACTTCCACCACGTCGCGCCGATACCGGCGGCCAGCGCCGCGGCGATCGCGAACGCCCACCATTTTGTTTTTGCGGATTGCATCGGTCGTGGTTGCAGCATGGATCCGGCGA
>CAZEAX010000156.1:0-9965 GCA_964510405.1 uncultured Streptomyces sp.
GGAATGCTCGTAGAAATGCGCGTTGGGCTCGAGGTAATAGTTCGAGCGCACGATCGTCGTGTTGCGGCCGGTATTGCCGCCGCCGAGCCAGCCTTTTTCGATGACCGCGACGTTGGCGACGCCGTGGTTTTTGGCGAGATAGTACGCGGCGGCGAGACCGTGGCCGCCGCCGCCGATGATGATGACGTCGTACTCGCTGCGCGGTTCGGGGCTGCGCCATGCGCGCGGCCATTGCTCGTGGTACGTCAGCGCATTGCGCGCGAGGCTGAAAATCGAATATTTCACCGTTGCGACGTCCCTGGCATAAGGCGGCGATGGAATCAGTTTTGATGATGGTTTGTCAACCGGCGCCGCCGCCGGCTGGACGAACATTAGCACCGTTACGCGGTATCATAAGATCTGTTAATGTAGGCGTCACGGCGCGGGCACGTCGTTGTGACGCCATCAGCGATTCAATACACTCAGTCCATACCCATCCGATGATCGAAGATCTCAATGCGCTCAAGGTATTTCTGGCGGTGAGCACATGCGGCAATATGACGAGCGCCGCGAAGCGGCTGGGGCTCACGCAATCGGCGGTATCGCAAAGCATTCGCCAACTCGAAGACAATCTGGGCTCGGTGCTGCTGGACCGTGCGCAACGCCCGTTGAAGCTGACCGCCGCGGGGATGGTGCTGCAGCGCCATGCGATTCCGCTGGTCGAAGACGCCGCCACGCTCGCGACCGTCGTGCGCCAGGCCGGCGCATCCAAGGTGCATGAACTGCGCATCGGCATCATCGATTCATTTGCTTCCACCGTCGGTCCCAGCCTGATCCGTTCGCTGTTGTCGCAGGCCGAACGGCTGTCCTTTCGCTCGGGGCTTGCGCACGACCAGGCCGAAGGCCTCTTGAGCCGCAATCTCGACCTGATCATCAGCAGCGACGTGATGGACGACGTCGACGGACTCGATCGCTATCCCATCCTCACGGAACCGTTCGTGCTGCTCTTGCCGGAGAAGCTTGCCGCGGCGAACGCGACACCCGATCTCAAGGCGCTGGCGGCCGGCCATTCGCTGATTCGCTTTTCCGCGCGCTCGCAGATCGGCGCGCAGATCGAACGGCATTTGCGGCGGCTCGGTGTCAAGGCGCCGCGCTTGCTGGAAGTCGACGCCACCGACGCATTGATGGCGATGGTCCGCGCCGGTCTCGGCTGGGCGATCGCAACGCCGCTGTGCCTCTTGCAGGCGCGCTCGCTGGTTGCCGGTATCCGCGTCGTGCCGTTTCCGGCGCCCGGATTCGTGCGCCAGTTGCATCTGTTTGCGCGCGCCGGCGAATACGGCGAGCTGCCGCAGCGCGTTGCCCAACTGGCATGCGACATCCTCAAGCGCGAGTGCACGCCGGAATTGCGCAAGCTCGTGCCGTGGTTGCGCGGCCAATTCAGCATAGGACCGGTTGCGCGTTAATGGGCAATGACGATACAACAAACGTCTCGCTGCAGGATTTGCGAACAACTTTACATGCCGCGCTGTTTCGTGCCGGCTGTGACAGCGAGAACGCCGATGCTGTCGCGTCTGTCATGGCCGCGGCCGACGGCGACGGTTGTGCATCTCACGGGGTGTTCCGTCTCGCGGGTTACCTCGCGTCGCTGAAAAGCGGCAAAGTCAACGGCCAAACGCGGCCGTCGGTGGCGCGGCTTGCGCCTGCGGTGATTCGGGTCGACGGGCGTGGCGGTTTTGCGCCTCTCGCCATGAATGCGGCGCGCGAAGCGTTGGCGCCGGTGGTTCGCGAGCAGGGCATTGCCGCGGCCGCGCTCGTCAACGTTCATCATTTCTCGGCGCTGTGGGTAGACATCGAACCGCTGGTCGAAGCCGGGCTTGTCGCGATGTGCTTCACCGCTTATATGCCGGCGGTTGCGCCGGCGGGCGCGCGCAAACCGTTCTTTGGTACCAACCCGATGGCGTTCGGCTGGCCGCGCGCTGACGGCGGCACTCTGATTTTCGATCAGGCATCGGCCGCGATGGCGCGCGGCGACATCATGATAGCCGCGCGCGAAGGCCATACGCTGCCGCCCGGCGTCGGTCTCGACAAGACCGGTGACCCGACGACGGACCCCAGGGAAATTCTGCAGGGCGCGCAGTTAACTTTCGGCGGCTACAAGGGTTCCGCGATCGCGATGATGGTCGAGTTGCTCGCGGCCGGACTCATCGGGCAGCCGTTCAGCTTCGAGGCCGGCGAAGAAGACAATCATGACGGCGGGCCACCGCGCGGCGGGGTTTTGCTGCTCGCGTCCGATCCGCAAAAATTCGGCGACGCGGCAGGGTGGCTCGAACATTCGGAAGCTTTTTTGCGGCGTTTGTCCGGTCTCGACGACGTGCGTCTGCCGGGAGACCGCCGCGCGAAAAATCGCGAACGCATTGCGCGCGAAGGCGCGCGGCTGCCGGCAAAACTGTGGGCGGACGCGGTGAACGCGGCGCGTAGCCCCGGCTAATCGGGCATACTCGGGGCGCAGCCATGCGAATATTTCTAATCTCGTGTTTCGTTGCTTTCCCGGGCGCGCAGGTCTGCGCGGCGGCGGACACCTTTCCAACGAAACCCGTGCGCATCGTCGTCGGCTTTACGCCGGGCACGACGACCGACATCACGGCGCGCGCGCTGGCGCAGGCGCTCACCGTCAGGCTGGGACAGCAAGTGGTGGTCGAAAACCGCGAAGGCGCCAACAGCGGGATAGCCAACAGCATCGTCGCGCACGCCAATCCCGACGGGCATACCTTGCTGATCGGCACGCTGAGCCTCGTCGTGAGTCCGCTCCTGTACAAAGAACTGCCGTTCGACCCGCAGGACCTGGCACCCGTGAGCCTCGTCGTCCTCACGCAGAACGTCATCTGCGTGAACCCGAAAGTCGAAGCGCAATCGATCAAGGAACTGATCGCGCTCGCCAAGGCGAAACCGGGATCGATGCGCTATGGCTCGTCGGGGCGCGGCAGTTCGGCGTTCCTGACGCTCGAGCTGTTCAAGGCCATGGCCGGAATCGAGCTGCAGGAGATTCCGTACAAGAGCACGTCGCAGGCTGTCACCGACCTCATGAGCGGTGAGATTCCGATTTATCCGCCGAGCCTTGTCTCCGCAATTCCGCTGATCAAGTCCGGACGCATCAGGGCGCTGGCAGTAACGGGGCTCAAGCGTTCGTCCGTCGCGCCCGAGATACCGACCGTGGCGGAGACATTGCCCGGCTACGATGCCGCGACCGGCGTTTACGGTTTGATGGTGCCCGCGCAGACTCCCAAGGCGATCGTTGACCGGCTTTACCGCGAGACGATCGCAGTGCTGAAAACGCCGGAATTCCGCGAGAAGATGCAGGCGCAGGGCGTCGATCTCGTCGGCACCACGCCGGCGGAATATGCCGACTACCTGCATGCGAGCGGGCAGAAATGGAAAACGCTTTTTTCGCGGATCGGCGTGGGGCCGCAATGAAGGGATGGCTATGAGCCAGAGAGGAACGCCGTGAGCGTAAGCGCGCAACCGGAACCGAAGGTATTCGCGGGTGAAGCCGCGCAGAAATTTCATCGCGAGACGCTGGTGTGGGACTGTCTGTCGCTGTACTACATCCTCGACGAGTTTTATGCGCAGCAATCGCTCGACGGCGGCGTCAACGTCGTGAACGCGACGTTCGGCACCGAAGACGAATGGGAAACGGTAATTCGTAATTTCGAGCAGGGCCTGCAGAAGATAGAAAAGAGCCCGCTCCTGAAGCTTGCGTTGTGCGCCGACGACATCCTGCAGGCAAAAAAGCAGGGCAAGCTCGCGATCGTGATCGGCACGCAAGGCTCGTCGTTTATCGAGAAAGAACTTTACCGCGTCGAACTGTTATACCGGCTGGGGCTTCGCATCTGCGGGCTCGCCTACACGGGCGGCACGCTGCACGCCGACGGCTGCGGCGAACGCCGCGATGCCGGCGTATCTTTCCTCGGGCGCGATCTGATCGACATCGTGAACCGGCTGCCGATGTGGCTCGATATCTCGCATTGCGGGCATCGCACGCGTGCCGAGGCCGTGCAACTCGCGCGTGCGCCGGTGTGCACGCATTCGAACGCATACGGCCTGAATCCGAATGATCGCAATACGACGGACGAAACTGCGAAGGCCATCGCCGCCAAAGGCGGCATGCTGGGCGTCTGCGGTCTCGCGAAAACCGTGTGGCCGCAGGATGCGACGCTCAAACACATCGTCGACCACATCGATTATTACTCGAAGCTCATCGGTCCGCAGAACGTGGGTTTCGGCTGCGATTTCGTGGCCGCGTATAAAGCCTCGGGCGTGATCCTGCCCGCGTCGAAGCGCTGGCGCACGCTGCGGCCGGACGTATTCGGCACGGTCGATGAGTTTCTGACTCTGAGTTATCCGGAGGGCCTCGCGCAGATCCGCGAGTTGCCGAATCTCACGCAGACGTTGTTCGACCGTAAATACAGCGAAAGCGAAATCGCCGGGATCATGGGCGCCAACTGGTTGCGCGTATTTAAACAGTGGGTGGGGTGATGAAGGCGATCTCTGCGCTGTTGCTGGCCTTGTTTGCCTCCGCGGGCTGCGCGCAGCCGTGGCCGGCAAAGCCGATCAAACTCGTCGCGCCGTTCGGCGCCGGTTCGGTGCTCGACACGATGATGCGCGCGATGCAGAACGAACTGTCGACGGCACTCGGCCAGCCAGTCGTGATTGAATCGCGTCCGGGTGCCGGCGGCACGGTCGGCACGGCGGCGGTCGCCAAGGGGCCGGCGGACGGCTATACACTGCTGATCGCCGCCAACAGCCACAACATCAACGGTTCGGTCTATTCGAACCTCGCCTACGATCCGCTGAAGGACTTCACCGCGGTCGCGTCGGTCGGCATCACGGGTTACATCATGATGGTACCGTCGTCGCTGCCCGCGAAGAACATCGGCGAGTTCATCCAGCTCGCCAAAGCAAAACCCGGCATGGTGTATCCGTCCGCCGGCAAAGGCAGCGCGACCCACCTGTCGATGGCGTTCCTCGTCAACATGGCGGGCATCGATATGCTGCATGTGCCGTACAAGAGCACGGGCGATGCCGTTCTCGAAGTGATGGCGGGACGCGGGGCGGCGATGATAGGGGCGAACATCGCGGTCATGCCTTATGCGAATGACAGTCGCGTGCGTTTGCTCGGAGTCACGACCATGGCGCGCAGCAAATTCCTGCCCGACGTGCCGACGCTGTCGGAAAGCGGCTTGCGCGGTTACGAATTCGACAGCTGGCTGGGACTGTTGGCGCCCGCAGCCACGCCGCGCGACATCGTGGACCGCATGAATGCCGAGGTCGGCAAACAATTGCGCAACCCGGACGTCGCCGAGCGGCTTGCCAGGCAGGGCATCGAAACGCGCGCGATGACGCCCGAGCAGATGAACAAGATGCTCGCTGTCGATTTCGAGCGCATGGCGAAAGTCGTGAAAATTGCCGGCGCGAAGGAAGAATGACGTGACCGCGCAAGGCGTGTTTCCCGTCATCTACGGCATATGCCTCGACGCCGAGGCGATCTGGCTGGGCAAGGCCCCCGAGAACGCGCAGCGTCCGGTGTTGCTGTCGCACGGCGCCTACGAGATCCGCGAAGGGCTCGCGCCGCTGCTCGACCTGCTCGACCGCCACGCCGTCAAGGCGACGTTCTTCGTGCCCGGCATCACGGCGGACCGCTATCCCGACGCAGTTCGCGAGATTCACCGCCGCGGCCACGAACTCGCAAGTCACGGGCACGGTCATAAGCCGCCTGCCACGCTGTCGGCGCAAGAAGAAAAATCCGAACTCGTGCGCGGTATGGAAGCGTTGTCCAGCATCACGGGCGTGAAACCCGTCGCGTGGCGCTCGCCGTCGTGGGAATGGTCGGACCGCACGCTCGATTACCTGCTGGAAGCGGGAATCACGATATCGGCCAATTTCTTCGACCGCGTGCGGCCGTACCGTCATGTGCGCGATGGCAAGCCGCTGCCTCTGGTCGAACTGCCCGTGCAGTGGCATCTCGCCGACGCGCCGTATTTCATGTACGGCGGCCAGATCGGCCGCGTCGTGCGCACCGCGCGCGAAGTCGAGGAATTGTGGCGCGAGGAATTCGACGGCGCCTATGCATGGCCGGGCGCATATTTCCACCTGACGCTGCACGTGCAGTTGATTGCGCATCCGGGGCGGCTCGCGATGCTCGAACGTTTCACCAGTTACATCCGCAGCCAGCCGCGCGCGCGTTTCATGACCTGCGGCGAAGTCGCCGCGACGGTCGACTGAGTTTCAATCAAACAGGGAGCAGGGCGATGGGCCGCGGGTTGATTGCATTGATTTCATTCTTTTGCGCGTCCACTGTGTTCGCGCAAACCTATCCGCAAAAGCCGGTGCGCATGGTGGTGCCGTTCGCCGCGGGCAGCGCGACAGACATCGTCGCGCGGCTGCTTGCGCAGGGTCTGTCCGAGCGCATGAAAATGACTTTCGTGGTCGACGATCGTCCGGGTGCCAACGGTGCGATCGCCGCCGAAC
This sequence comes from uncultured Streptomyces sp., assembly GCA_964510405.1. Taxonomy (GTDB): domain Bacteria; phylum Pseudomonadota; class Gammaproteobacteria; order Burkholderiales; family SG8-41; genus PALSA-1004. The sequence continues at coordinate 6,505 of CAZEAX010000156.1, forward strand.
TCACCGCCAAAGCGCCACCGGACGGCTACACGCTGATGGTGGCGACTACGAGCTCGCATTCGCAAGCGGCCTTGATGATGAAAGGCGTGACCTATGACGGGCTCAAGGATTTCACGCCGATCGCGGGCGTCGGCGGGGTGCCGTTCGTGATCGTGGTGCATCCGTCGCTGCCGGTGAAGTCCATTCGCGAATTGATCGCGTTTGCGAAAGCACGTCCGGGACAACTGACCTACGGAACGCCGAGCGGCACTGCGACGATCTGCATGGAAACACTCAAGCTCAAGACCGGTATCGATCTCGCGCAGGTTTCGTACAAGAGCAGCCCGCAGTCGGTTACCGAACTCATCGCGGGCCAGATCACGTCGATCTGCTCGGATTTTGCAACCGCGGCGCCGCATATCGCTTCCGGCAAGGTGCGTGCATTGGCGATGACGACCGACAAGCGATCGTCCGAACTGCCGAACGTCCCGACGCTGAAAGAGTCGCTCGGTGATTTCGTCGAAATCCGTTCGTGGCAGGGGGTGGTCGGCCCGCGCGGCGTGCCACGCGAAATCGTCGATGCGCTGAGCAAGGAAGTGCTGGCGGTGACTGCGGTGCCCGATTTCCGGACCCGGCTTGCACCGCTGGGCTTTGAGTTGCTCCCGCTTAACGCACCGCAACTCGCCGCCTATATGGCGAGCGAGTTCGCCAAATGGGACAAGCTAGCCAAGGCGGCGGGCATCGAGCCCCAATAGCAGAAAGGAAACCTGATGTCCGATACAACCACCGGTGTTTCCGCCCAGGCTCGTGCACTGCACCAGCAGGCGCTCGTGCTCGACGGATTGACGCCGTATTACACACTGGACGAGGCGTATACCGCGAGCCTCATCGAAGGCGGCATCAGCGGTGCGTTGTTGAGCGTGGTGTCGGATGCGACGTGGGATGCGACGTTGCAACGCACCGAGACCGCGCTCGAGAAGATCGAACAAAGCCCGCACCTGATGCTCGCAACCTGCGCCGCCGATTTCCGCACCGCCAAGGCCAAGGGCAAGGTCGCGATGATGTTGATCACGCAGGCCGCCGACATGATAGGCAGCGATCTGAAGCGTGTCGGCATCATGCATCGTCTCGGTTTCCGCATACTCGGCATGTGCTACACGTTCGCGAACCTGGTCGGCGATGGTTGCGGCGAGCGGCGAAATGCGGGCGTGAGTTTCTTCGGCCGCGAGCTGATTGCGGCGGTCAACGAGTTGCCGATGATGCTCGACGTCTCCCACTCGGGCCATCAGACCTCGCTCGAGTCGGTGGAGCTCGCGCGCCGGCCCTGCACGACGCATGCGAATGCCTACGCCGTCGTCGCCAACGACCGGAACAAGAAGGACGAAGTGCTGAAGATCGTTGCAAAGAAGGGCGGCGTGATCGGGCTATGCGGGCTGCCGCGCTCGGTGCATCATCCGGACCCGACGCTCGCGCACATGCTCGACCATCTCGATTATCTGGTGAAAACGATGGGCGCAGAGCACGTGGGCCTGGGGCTCGATTACGTCGAAGGCTACAAGGACGCCGGTGTGGTGTTGCCGCAATCGCGGCGCAACCGCACGCTGCGGCCCGATATATTCGGCAGTGTCGATGACTTTCTGAATCAGGCTTATCCGCGCGGTCTCGAAGACATCCGCAAGGCGCCGAACCTGACGCAGGGCATGCTGGACCGCGGCTACAGCGACGATAAAATAAAATACGTGCTCGGCGCAAGCTGGTTGCGCGCGATTGAAACGAATATCGGCTGACCGGCGCTGCTGCGCCGTTCATGGTCAAATAGTAACGGACAAGAGGAGATCAGCATGGCTAACCGACCGACCATCATGGGCACCCGCCACGTCATCGCGGCGGGGCATTACCTCGCGGCGCACGCGGGATTTCAAATACTCGAAGGCGGCGGCAATGCGGTCGACGCGGGCGTCGCTGCCGGCATCGCGATGGGCGTGCTGCAGACCGACAAGGTCAGTTTCGGCGGCGTCGCGCCGCTTATCGTTTATCTGGCGAAGAAGAAGGAAATTCACTGCATCGACGGCCTGGGCGTGTGGCCGAAAGCGATCACGCCGGATTTTTTCCAGAAATTTCACGGCGGCAAGATACCGGCGAACGAATTGCGCAGCGTGGTGCCGGCAGCCCCCGATTCCTGGATCACGGCACTTGAACGGTTCGGGACGATGAGCTTTGGAGAAGTGGCGTCGGCGGCGATTCGCTTCGCAGCCGAAGGCTTTCCGATGTACCCGCTGATGGCGGAATTCATCCGTAAAAATCAGTCCTCATACGAGCGTTATCCGGCGAGCAAAAAGATATTTCTTCCGAAAGGCAAACCCCCGGTTCCCGGCGAGATGTTCGTGCAGGCCGATCTCGGCCGTACGCTGCAATACATGGCCGACGTCGAGAAAGCGAACAGGCGCAAAGGCCGCCGGCTTGCGCTGCGCGCTGCCCGGGACGCGTTTTACAAGGGCGATATCGCGGCGGCCATCGTCAAACATCACAAAAAGGTCGGCGGTCTCATGACCATGGAGGATTTCGCGGAGTTCAACGTCAAGTCCGAGCCGACCGTGAAAGCGAAATTCAACGGCATCGAACTTCATGCGTGCGGACCGTGGTCACAGGGGCCGGTCCTGCCGATGGCGCTGAATATTCTGAAGAACGACAACCTGGCGGCGCTGGGACACAACTCGCCGGAATACATTCACGTCGTGACGGAAGCCTTGAAGCTCGCGTTTGCCGATCGCCATCAACATTTCGCCGATCCGAATTTCGTAAAAGTGCCGATCAAGGGACTGATGTCGGACAAGTATGCGGCGCACCGGCGCGGCATGATAGCCGCCGATCATGCGTGGCCGGGCATGCCGCCGGCGGGCGATCCGGCGACGCTCACCGATCTGCCGGACCGCTGGATGACGCCTGCTGAATCAGACGAAGCGCCGGGACCGGGCGATACGACGTACACCTGTTGCGTCGACCGCCACGGCAATGCATTCTCCGCAACGCCGTCGGACGGTTCGAACAATTCGCCGATTATTCCTGGCGTCGGCCTGGTCTGTTCCGGACGCGGGACGCAGTCTTGGGCTGATCCGACCCATCCGTGTTCGGTCGCGCCGGGCAAGCGCCCGCGGCTCACGCCGAATCCCGCGCTCGCATTCAAGAACGGCAAGGTGCTGATGCCGTTCGGCACGCCGGGCGGCGACGTGCAGCCGCAATCGATGCTGCAGGTATTTTTGAACGTCAACGTGTTCGGCATGGACGCGCAGGCCGCGATCGAAGCGCCGCGTTTCGCCAACTACAGTTTTCCGGGCTCCTTCGAGCCGCACAAGTACTATCCGGGCCGGCTGTATCTCGAAGGCCGCATTCCCGCGGCGGCGGGCGAAGTACTCAAGCAACTGGGCCACAAGGTGCACTGGTGGGACGACTACACGTGGCTTGCGGGCGCCCCGTGCACGATC
>CAZEAX010000157.1:0-9945 GCA_964510405.1 uncultured Streptomyces sp.
ATTACTACGCATTCAATTTCGCCACACTTGCCTACGACTACTCGCTGTTCGATTCCGCGCTCGACATCAGCCGCCAGACCAGATTGAACAACGGCGCGCTGCACGTCGACCTGCCGAGCGCCGCGCTCGACATGCTGGAGTCCGACAACCACGACAGCATTTTTTACATGGTCAACAACGCCAAGGGCGAGTTCGTCGCCGGCCACCGCGGGTTGCCGCTGCCGCCGGAAGAGTCGCCGCCGGGCAAACCGCTTTATTACGATGGAAATTTCCGCGGCAATCCGGTCAGGATCGCCGCGCTGCATGCCACGGTCAACGGCGCGCCGGCCGACCAGCCGGTACTGGTGCTGGTAGGCGAGACGCTCAACAAGCGGCGCACGCTGGCAAACGAGGTGCTGCTGGGCATGCTGCTGCCGGAATTTCTCCTGATTGCGCTGGTCGGCGCGCTCGTGTGGTACGGCATCGAGCGCGGCCTGCGGCCGCTCGCCACGCTGCAGACGGAAATCGGCAGCCGTTCGCATCGCGATCTGTCTCCGCTGCCGGAACAAAACGCGCCGGGCGAAGTCCGCGCGCTGATCCGCGCGATGAACGATCTGCTCGCGCGCCTTGCCTTCGCGCTGTCCGCGCAGCAGCGGTTTATCGCCGATGCCGCGCACCAGTTGCGCACGCCGCTTGCGGGCATCAAGACCCAGGCCGAACTCGCGCTGCGCCAGCAAAGCATGGACGAGGTGCAACACACGCTGCTGCAATTGAATACGGCGACCGGTCAAACCACCCACCTCGTCAATCAGCTGCTTTCGCTCGCGCGCGCGGAGCCCGGCGCCAATCGCGCGCAGGCGATGCAAAGACTCGACTTGAACGAGCTCGCGCGCGAGACCACCACCGAGTGGGTGCCGCACGCGCTCGAGCGCGACATCGATCTCGGACTTGACGAAACTGCGGACGGCGGCGCGCCCGAGATGATCGAGGCGGACGGCCTGTTCATCCGGGAAATGCTCGGCAATCTGCTCGACAACGCCATCCGCTACACCCAGCGCGGCGGGCGCGTCACCGTGCGCGTCGCCGCGGAAGCCGGGCGCGCGGTCCTCACCGTTGAAGACAACGGGCCGGGCATCCCGCCGGACGAGCGCGAGCGCGTGTTCGAGCGCTTCCACCGCGTACTCGGCACGGGCGCCGAAGGCTGCGGGCTCGGGCTCGCGATCGTGCGCGAAATCGCGCAGGGGCACAATGCCGAAGTGCGGCTGACCGCCGGCACGAACGGCATCGGCACCATGGTCAGCATCGACTTTCCACGCATCGCCTGACCACGAACGCGCGCCATCATGTCCACTACTGACCGCTATACGACCACTGCGATCGCGTTGCATTGGCTGATCTTCGCGTTGATTGCGTGCGGCTTTACGCTTGCGGTTTATATGGTGGACCTGACGCTCTCGCCGCTCAAACTCAAGTACTTCGCCTGGCACAAATGGCTCGGCGTCACGGTTTTTCTGCTGGCGCTGGTCCGCGCCGCCTGGCGCCGCACGCACCGCGCACCGCCATTTCCGCCCGGCATTCCCGAATGGCAGCGGCACGCCGCCAGTGCGATGCATATGGCGCTCTACGCGCTGATCCTCACCATCCCGGTCACGGGCTGGCTTTACAGTTCCGCCGCCGGCGTGCCCACGGTCTATCTCGGCGTCATGCCGCTGCCCGACCTGGTGTTGAAGGACAAAGCGCTCGCCGAACTATTGAAATACGTTCATGTCACATTAAACTACACGCTGCTGGTCCTGGTCGTCATGCACGTCATTGCGGCTTTGCAACATCACTTCGTCGCGCGTGATGAAGTGCTCGCGCGCATGCTGCCGTGGACCCATGTCCGAAAAGGAAACCCCGGCAATGCATAACCCGCGTAGTACCCTGTTCAACCTGTTCGTTGTCGCCGCGCTGGCGGCGGGCGCCATTCCCGCCGCCGCCCAGTCCGTGCTCTACGACAAGAGCCGCATAACCTGCGTGTCGCGCCAGATGAACGTGCCGGTCGAAGCGCGCTTCAAGAAATTCAGCGCGCAAATCACGTTCGACCCGGGCAGGCCTGCTGCCGGCGCCGCCCGCATCGAAATCGAACTCGACAGCTTCGATATAGACAATGCCGAGGTCAATGACGAAGCGCGCGGCAAACAATGGTTCGACGCGCACAATTTTCCGAAGGCGACGTTCGTCGCCGGCAGCATCAAGCCGCTCGGCGGCGGCAAATTCGAAGTGCGCGGCCCGTTGACGATCAAAGGCCGCACCAACGAGGTCGTCACGCCGTTCACCTACAAGGAGGAAGCAGGCGCGGCAATTTACGACGGCACATTCGCAATCAAGCGCCTGCAGTACAATATCGGCGAAGGCGCGTGGAAGGACACCGACACCGTCGCCGACGAGGTGCAGATCAAGTTCCATATCGCCGTGGCGGCCGCCAAAGCGCCCGCCAAAAAATGATTGATTAACGGGGAATCGACATGAGATGCAATATTGCTTTGGCCGTGCTGGCGCTCGGCGCCACGTCGCCGGCGGTCACCGCCATGGAATCGTATACCGCCGACCCCGCCCACACGTTTCCGAGCTTCGAAATTTCGCATGGCGGCGATTTCACGCTGACGCGGGGGTTCTTTCAGAAAACTTCCGGCAGGATAACGCTCGACCGCCAGGCCAAAACCGGCAGCATCGAAATCGTGGTCGACACCGCATCCATGACCACCGGCCAGCAGGCGCGCGACAACATCGTGCGCGCCAACTGGCTCAAAGCCGAGCAGTTCCCGCAGATGATCTACCGTTCGAAAAATCTGAAGTTCACCGGCGACGTGCCGACGGGCGCGGAAGGCGAACTGTCGCTGGCGGGCGTCACGCGGCCGGCCAGCCTCGCGATCACGTCGTTCAAGTGCCGTCCCCACCCGGTCAACAAAAAGCCGCAGTGCGGCGCCGACGGCACCGCCAATATCAAGCGCAGCGATTTCGGGCTGAACGCGCAGTCGAGCGTCGGCGACGATATCCGCATCCTGTTCCAGATCGAAGCGTACCAGGACTGACGCGCGCCGCAATATAACAGCGCGCCGGCTGCTATTTGCAGGTCGGCTCGCCGCCCTTGCTGCGCTTCCAGTTGGTGCGGAAATCGGTGAGGCTTTCGACGAACACGATGAGGTCGTCGGTTTCCTGCGCGGAGAGCTTGAGCGGTTTCAGCAGCTGCTCGCCATCCGCGCGCGGCCGCTCGACGTTCAATTCCGAGTAATACCGCACCACTTCGCGCAGCGTACCGATCTGCCCGTTGTGCATGTACGGTCCCGTCAACGCCGCGTTGCGCAGCGACGGCACCTTGAACTCGCCGAGATTGCGCTGCACGGAATCGACGCGTTGCGTCGCCGCCGCGGTCGTGCGCGCGGCATCGTCATTGTACGGACCGAGCAGGTTGAAATGACTTTCTTTAAGCAGCCTGATGCCCTCGTAGCGCCCCGGATCGGAGCGGCCCTTGGCTGCGGATGACGACACGCCCGTCGCATAAAACTCCCCGTTGGTAAACCGCGGCCCCGTGTGGCATGTGACGCAGTTGCCCTTGCCGATGAATATCTTGAGGCCGCGCTGGGCGGGGATCGAGTAGCGCGCCGCGGCGGCGCGGTCGCCGCGCGCGAGCGCATCGCGGAATTCGTCGAAAGCGGTGCGCGCCGCCACGATAGTCTCCTGAAATGCGGCGAGCGCTTTGCCGACATCGACCAGCAGGGCTTCGTCGGTGGGCGCCGCGGCCGGGGCGCGCCCGAAGGTGCGCGTGTAATGGCACGCCAGCTCCGCGTCGGTGCGCACGAGTTCGGCGACGTGCCGGGGGCTCGATGCGAGCTCCTTTTCATTCAGGATCGGCCGGATGCTCTGCGACCACAGGCTATCCGCGGCGCCGTCCCATCCGTACCAGCGGTGATAGCGCACGTTGACGAGATTCGGCGTATTGCGGTCGACGGTCTGCATGCCCTCGCCGCGCACGAGCCCGTCGCTCCAGTCGCGCTCGGGCACGTGGCACGAACCGCACGCGAGCTTGCCGCTGCCCGACAGGCGGTTCTCGAAAAACAGCTGCTCGCCGAAGTCGATGGCTGCAGGCTTGCCGGACACCCGGTTGCTGGGATCGGGCGACCACGCCTGCGGCCACGGCCCGTGCTGCATGATGCGGCTCAACTCGTCGGCGGTGAATTCGAGCACGCCGTCGTCGGCGAAACCCGGCCGCGACAATACCGCGGCCAGCGCAAGTAACGCACCTGCAACCAATGTTCGCATCATTGTCCAGCGTCCTGTAATTGCACCCGATGCGACATGATACCAAGCGGCGCGGTGTCCGCGCAGCAGGGCGTGCCGCCGGCTTCAGCTGACCGCCGCGGCGACCCGGCGCGTGTCCGCGTTGGCTGCGTCGCCCTGCGCCGCCTCTTCCTGCTGCTGCAACGCCCACATTTCGGCGTAGGCGCCGCCGCGGGCGAGCAGTTCGCGGTGGGTGCCGCGCTCGACGATGCGGCCGGCGTCCATCACGAGTATCTGGTTGGCATCCATGACCGTGGAAAGCCGGTGCGCGATGACCAGCGTCGTGCGTCCCCGGGCGATCTGCTCGAGTTCCGCCTGAATGGCCTGCTCGGTCGCGGAATCGAGCGCCGAAGTGGCCTCGTCGAAGATCAGGATGCGCGGATTTTTCAATATCGCACGCGCAATCGCGACGCGCTGCTTCTCGCCGCCCGACAATTTAAGGCCGCGCTCGCCGACGCGCGCCTCGAAACCGTCGGGCAGGCTCGTGATGAAATCGTAAATGTGCGCCGCCTGCGCCGCCGCGATGACCTCTTCGCGCGCGGCCTGCGGCCGCCCGTAATGAATATTGTAGTAGATAGTGTCGTTGAAAAGCACCGTGTCCTGCGGCACGATGCCGATCGCGGCGCGCAGGCTCGACTGCCGGAAATCGCGTATGTCGGTTTCGTTGACCAGGATACGGCCGGCGCCGACGTCGTAGAACCGGTACAGGAGGCGCGCCAGCGTCGATTTGCCCGAGCCGCTGTGACCGACGACCGCGACCTTGTGGCCCGCCGGGATCTCGAAGCCGACATCGAACAGGATCTGGCGGTTGGCGTCGTAACCGAAGTTGACGCCCTCGAAACGCACCGCGGCCTGCACGCCCGCGATTTCGCGCGCGTCGGGTTTGTCGCGGATTTCACGATTCTCGGCGAGCAGCCGGAACATGCGTTCGAGATCGATCTGCGCCTGCTTGATCTCGCGATAAACCATGCCCAGGAAATTGAGCGGTATGTAGAGCTGGATCAAAAGACCGTTGATCAGCATCAGGTCGCCCAGCGTCAGCGTCTTGGCCACGACGCCCTGCGCCGCGAATATCATCAGCACGGTCACCGCGACCGCGATGACGCAACTCTGGCCGATGTTCAGCAGGCCGAGTGACGCTTCCGTGCGCACCGCCGCGGATTCGTAGCGCGTGAGACTTTCGTCGTAGCGGCGCGCCTCGAATTCCTCGTTGTTGAAATATTTGACGGTCTCGTAGTTGAGCAGGCTGTCGATTGCCCGGCTGTTGGCCCGCGAGTCGAGTTCGTTGGCTTCGCGCCGGATCGCCGTGCGCCATTCGGTGACGGCGATCGTGAAGCCTATGTACACGATGACGGCGGAAAACGTGACCGCGGCGAAGCGCCAGTCGAAATGCGTGAGCAGCACCGCCGCGACCAGGATGAATTCGAGGATCACGGGGATGATCGAAAACAGCATGTAGCTCATCAGCGTGCCGATGCCGCGGGTACCGCGCTCGATGTCGCGCGACACGCCGCCGGTCTGGCGGTCGAGATGAAAGCGCAGGGAGAGCGCGTGCAGGTGGCGGAACACGGTCAACGCGATGCGACGCACGGCGCGTTGCGTGACACGGATGAACACGATGTCGCGCAATTCCGCGAACAGCGTCGTCGACAGCCGCAGGAGACCGTAGGCGAGCAGCAGCATGAAAGGCAGCACGAGCGCCGCGCGCGTCGGGTCCAGCGAGTCGACGATTTGCTTCAAGATGAGCGGCACGCTGACGTTCGCCAGCTTCGCTGCGACCAGGAACACGAGCGCGAGCGCGACGCGGCCTTTGAATTCCCACAAGTACGGCACCAGCAGCGCGGCCGTGCGCCAGCCGGGACGACGCCCCGCCGTCGCGGCCGCAGGAGACGGCGCCGGCTCGGTGGTGGATTGATGATAAGTTGCCATGGTTATGCGGGCCCGCTCAGCGTAGGACAGGCGCGAGACGGCGACGACGGGATATACACGTTCGCGTGCGCTCGTGCGGTTTGATCGTAACGTCGACAGGCGTTACTTGTCGGGGCGTTAATCCTACCACGCCGGCCGGCGACGCTGCGGCGCGCGGCAAACAAGCCATTCCTGCAACGCCGTTCGGCGCAACACGGTCGCGATATCGATGCCGGCACACGTTGTTCGCAGGCGCATCGGCGCAAACGAAACAGGGCCGGGCAAAAAAAATGGGCGCTGGTGAGAGCGCCCAAAATTACCAAAGGAGGAGGATGAAAACACGGAGCCTGATGACTCTCCATGCTCTCGTAAAGCTATATAGCAATTCGGATGCCAGGCAGCAAAGTGCATTAAATCAGTCGTTTAAAAATTCCGGTGCTTCGGAACGCCTGGGATACGCGCACCATCTTGGTCGATTTAACACGGTTGCCGCACCAATCCGGCGCGAGCGTCTTCACCGTCCGTGTGTAAAACTTTGTAAGACTATACGCGGCTTGGCCGCCATGGCGTTCTAATGAAGATCATGATTTTGCCAAGGAGCGCGCCATGCAATTGAAAACGATAACCGCCCTCGTCACCGCGCTGGCGTGCACCGGCGCTTACGCAGCCAGCGACTTCGTCGACACCGCGCAGGTCGTATCGTCGACTCCCATCATCGAACGCGTCGCGGAACAACGGCAGGAGTGCGACCCTGCGCCGGCGCCCCGGCGCGGCAACAACAATATACTCGGATCGATCATCGGCGGCGTATTGGGCGGCCTGCTCGGTCATCAGGTCGGCCACGGCAGCGGACAGACAGCCGCCACCATCGTCGGCGCCGCCGGCGGCGCGGCCGCCGGTTCGGCGATCGGCAATCGCGGCGGCGCGCAGCCCGAGCAGCAGTGCCGTACCGTCGAATCCATGCGCGAAGTCGTCAACGGTTATGACGTCGTCTACCGCTACCACGACCGCGACGTGAATGTCGCGCTGCCTTATGACCCGGGTACCACGATCAAGGTCGGCGTAGGCGTCATCGTCGACGAGCGCGCCGCGGATGCGGGCCGCGAACCGGAGCCCCGCGCCGAGCGCGACACGCAACCCATCGCGGCATCCGCACCCGCTGCGGGTGACAATGCAGGCTATCGTTATCGGTATTGATCGCGCCGCCGCGCGATGAACGGCGGGACCGTGACGGCCCGCCGTTTTTTACGCGCGACGAGCCGGCTACTTGAATTCGCGCGCGCGCCCGTAAGACGACCAGCCGGTCAGGAAGCGCACCAGCTCGTAGCATATCCACGTCATGATGCGCGCCGGCAGTGACTGGTGATGCCAGCTTGCCGGCTGCACGCGCAGCGCGCCCAATTCCATCGCTTCGGTGAGGCTCGCGCGCAGACCGCACGCGAAACCGGCGTCGTCGATCATGACGTTGGCCTCGCGCGCGAGCAAGAGGCTCATCGGATCGATGTTCGACGAACCGACCGTTGCCCAGCGGTCGTCGATTACCGCGACCTTCGCGTGCAGGAAGCTGCGGTGGTATTCGTAGATCTCGACGCCCGCGTCGAGAAAATAGCGGTACAGCGCGCGCGACGCGTAATGCAGCAGCACGTATTCGACGCGGCCCTGCAACAGCAGCACCACGCGCACGCCGCGCGCCGCGGCATCATTCAGCGCGCGGCGAAAACTCACGCCCGGAAAAAAATACGCGTTCGCTATCACCACTTCGGTCGTCGCCTGCGCGATGGCGTCGAGGTACGCGCGCTCGATATCGTTGCGATGACGCAGGTTGTCGCGCACGAAAAATGCGGCGCGTTGCGTGCCGCACGCCGCAGATCCCACGTCGATCGAATTTTTCTTCCAGCGCCGGTGGAATTGCGTCCACATCACGAGCACCCACAGGCGCACGACCACAGGGTGAATTTCGGCCAGCAGCGGGCCTTCGACGCGCACCGCGTAGTCGAAGCGCGGCGGCACCTGATCGGGAGTGTGCATGTCGTCGATGACGTTGATGCCGCCGACGAAGGCCACCCGCGCGTCGATCGTCACGATCTTGCGATGCAGGCGGCGCAGCCGTTCGCGCTTAAGCGTCCACGGCGAAATCTGCGGGCGGTACTTGAGCACGCGCACGCCGTCGCGCCGCAGCGCGGCCAGGAAGCCGTCGCCAAGCTCCTTGGAACCGAATCCGTCGATCATCAAGTGCACGACGACGCCGCGCCGCGCCGCGCGCGCGAGCGCAGCACCTATGCGGCGGCCGGTTTCGTCGTCGGCGAATATGTAGGTCTCGACATAAATCTCGCGCAGGGCCTCGTTGCAGGCCGCTTCCAGCGCCGGAAAATATTCGGTGCCGGCACGCAGCAGATCGACGCGATTGCCGGAAACGAAACCGCTCATAGCCTGACGATCGTCGAAGTCAGCGCTGCGTGGTCCGAAATTCGCACCCACGGATGGCCGTGGTGCACGCGCGCCTGCTTGACGGTGAATCCGCGCACGTAAATGCGATCGAGCTGAAATACCGGCAGTGCGGCCGGAAAACTGCGCGCCGGGCGTCCGTATGTCTGCTCGAATACTTCGCGCATCGCCAGCGGCCGCGCCAGCTCGTCGTGCGCCCCGCGCGCCCAATCGTTGAAATCGCCGGCGACGATCAGCGGCGCATCCCCCGGCACCATGCGGTCGATGCGCCGGCGCAGCGCGCGCATCTGGAGACTGCGGTGGTGCGCCATCAGGCCGAGATGCACGCACACGCAATGCAGGGTGTGCTGCCAGCCGGGCACCTGCACTTCGCAATGCAGCAGGCCGCGGCTCTCGAAGCGGCTTTCCGAAATGTCCTCGTTGTCCCAGTTGAGGATCGGGAACCGGCTCAGTACCGCATTGCCGTGATGCCCCGCGTCGTAGACCGCGTTGCGGCCGTAGGCGAAGTCGGGCCACACGGAGTCGGCGAGAAATTCGTGCTGCGGCTGCGCGGGCCAGTCGACGAAGCGCCGCGCCTGGCGGGTGTTGCCGCCCTGCACCTCCTGCAAAAACAGCAGATCGGCGTTGAGCGCACGCAAACGCTCGCGGACTTCATGGATAACCAGGCGGCGCTTGAAAAACGACATGCCCTTGTGGATGTTATAAGTCGCGATGTGCAGCGTATCGGTCATGGGGCGGGTGCGCGATCAGATTTAAGAGAGGTGTTGCAGGATCACGCGTGGCGACGAAACAATGCGGCTCGCGCGAGCGGTGCGCGCGAGCGGTCGTGCTAGACGACTTCGAGCATGCGCTTCAAGGCAATGCGCGCGAACTCGGCTTCGCGTTCGGGCACCCTGATCCGGTTGACGGTGTTGCCATCGACCAGGTTTTCGAGCGTCCACGCGAGATGCTGCGGATCGATGCGCGCCATCGTCGAGCACACGCAGACGGTCGGCGCCATGAACTGGACGACCTTGCCCTGCGGCTTCAGGGTTTCGGCGAGGCGGTTGACGAGGTTCAGCTCGGTGCCCACGAGCCAGCGCGTATTCGGATTCGACTCGGTGATGGTCTTGATGATGAAATCGGTCGATCCGACATAATCCGACAGCTTGCACACCTCGAAATTGCATTCGGGATGCGAGATCACCATGCCTTCGGGCCAGGCCGCGCGGAAATTCAGCACGTGCTGGACCTGGAACATCTGGTGCACGGAACAATGCCCCTTCCACAGCAGCACCTTCGCCTTGCGGATCT
>CAZEAX010000158.1:0-9922 GCA_964510405.1 uncultured Streptomyces sp.
ACATTTTGGTCCACTGCGTGCGCGCGAGCGGCCATTCGTTTTCCGCGCGGAATGCGTAACGTTCGGGACTGCCGCCCGTGCGGATCTCGAGTTTTACCGGCGGCTCGTTCATGATGCCGGTGTCGACGCCTTTCAGCCAGTGGTCGAACCAGCGCAACTGGTCCATGCGCCCTTCTTCCGCGTGGAACGGATGGAAGTGCGTGCCGGTGTGGATGCGCAATTTTTTATTTTTCGACGCGGCGTTCATATAGGCTTCAGTGTTGCCGCGCAGGTGCATCGAGAAGCCGCCCCAGTTGCCGACGCTGTAGAGCGGCACCTTGATCTGGTCCCAGCGCGCACCGGAGAGCCTCCAGTATTCGGAATCCAGATCGTTGCGCATGTATTTCCACATCATGTCGTTGTGGAATGCGTCGGGGTTATAACCTCGCGGGCGGCCGAGCAGATGGTGCGCCGTGTGCGTGAGCCACCAGTTGCCGATGAAGCCCAGCGCAAAGATGCCGCCGTGATACGCCTGGTCGCGGTACTGGTCGGCGCGCCCTTCCCACGGCATGATTGCTTTCAGCGAAGGCGGGTTGAGATTGGCGACGCGCCACTGCGACGACGCGTGATACGAAATGCCGAGCAGCCCGACCTTGGCCGAACACCAGTCGCGCCTGGCGATCCACTCGATCGCGTCGTAGTAGTCGAGCGATTCCTGGTATGAACTGGGCTCCGATTCGCCGGGCGATTTGCCCGAGCCGCGCGCATCGACCCGCACGCACGCGTAGCCGCGCGGACACCACCAGTTCGGATTGACCGTCTCCCAGTTCATGTACGGGTTCGCCGCTTCTTCGAGGTCCTCCGGCGGTATCCACAGCTTGTCTTTCTGGTACACGGAAAGGTTCATGATCACCGGCACCTTGTCCTGGGTGTCGGGGCGGAACACGTCGGCATAAAGGATGGTGCCGTCGCGCATCGGGATCTGCACGTCCTTCTCGACGATCAGCTTGAAGTCGCGCGGCTGGGATATCTGGGTGGTTGCTGCAGTCATTGTTTCTCCGGTAATGGGTAATGGGTGATGAGCAATGGGTCATGCGTTATGGGTGGTAGTAGATGCGTTGTGAAGCGAAGCGATGTTTTTACCCATCGCCCATCACCCATAACTCATCGCCGATTCACTCGAATTTAACGTTGTTCTCTTTGATGATACGCGCCCAGCGTTTCTGCTCGGCACGCACAAACTCCTGGAACTCTTCGGGCGACGCGCTCGGCGTGAGCGGCACGCCGGCCTTCGCAAATGCCTCCTGCACTGCGGGACGCTGCAATACCTGCGCAGTCGCGACAGCCAGCTTGTCGATGATCGCGCGCGGCGTCTTCGCCGGCACGAAAAATCCATTCCAGTTGACGCTGCCCATGCCGGGGAAGCCGGCTTCCGCCATGGTCGGCACGTCGGGCAGTTCCGGCAGGCGTTTCTTCGCGGTCGTCACGAACGCTTTCATGCGCCCGGCCTTGACCTGCGGTGTGACGGTCGCGGCATTGAGAAACGAAAAATGAATTTCGCCCGCGATCACCGGCGCAAACGAAGAACCCGCGCCTTTCGACGGCACGTTCACCATCTGAATGCCCGCTTTCGACATGAATTCGAGCATGTCGAGATGCGAATATGCGCCGATCGGGTTCGAATAATTAAGCTGACCCGGGCGCGCTTTCGCGTATTCGATCAGTTCCTTCAACGTGTTCGGCGGGAAATTCGCGCCCGCCACCAACAAATTGGGGATCGAGGCGAGCAGCGCCACGCCTGTCAATTCCTTCGTCGAATCGTATTTGAGCGTCTTCGCGAACGCGATCGGATTGATCGCGCCGGTGGAAACATTGTTGATCAGCACCGTGTAACCGTCGGGCAGCGAGCGCACCGCCATCTCGACGCCGATATTGCCGGACGCGCCGGACCGGTTGTCCACCACGAACTGCTGGCCGAGCACTTCGGCGAGCCCCTGCGCCATGACGCGCGCGACGATGTCCGTCGCCCCGCCGGGGGCGAACGGTACAATCAAGCGTACGGGTTTAGTTGGCCAGTCCGTTGCGCGTTCTGCAGCGTTAAGCGGACTCGCGAGCAATGCGCTTGCGATCAAGAGCGCGACGCGCGAACGCCATAGGTATGCCATTGCCCCTCCTGCTTGCTCTTATTTAATCGAACTACTCGGGTTTCAGGTTCGCGAGCCGGATCGCCTGCGTGAAACGCGCGTATTCCTCGGCGACGAATTTTGCGAATTCCGCCGGCGTCGAAGTAACCGGATCGGCGCCCTGACGCTCGAACAGCTCGCGCGTCGACGGCGTCTCCACGGCTTTGACGAGCGTCGCATGCAATTTATCGAGTATCGGTTTAGGCGTGCGCGCCGGCGCCATCAATCCCATCCAGCCGCTCGACAAATAACCGGGCACGCCGGATTCGCCGATCGTCGGCAGGTCCGGCGTCAGCGGCGAACGTTTCGCACCCGCCGTCGCCAGCGCGCGCAACCGTCCGCCGCGCACGTGGCCCAGCACGGCCGGCGCGGGCGTGATCGTCACCTGCGATTCGTTGCCGATCAGCGCCGTCACTGAAGCGCCGCCGCCTTTGTACGGCACGTGCACGACGTCGATGCCCGCCATGTGCGTGAACAACACGCAGGCGAGATGGCTTTGCGACGCCGAGCCGGCATTCGCCATATTGAGTTTGCCCGGATTGGCTTTCGCATACGCGAGGAACTCTTTGACGCTTTTTACCGGCAGCGAGGGATGAACCACCAGCACGTTCTGCGTGATCGCAAACAGCGAGATGTATTCGAAGTCCTTGATCGGGTCGTACGACAGCTGCTTGAAAGTCTGCGGCGAAATGACCGCGGTGCCGGTGGCGACCGCGAACAGCGTCTGTCCGTCTGGCGCGGCATGCGCGACGACTTCCGCGGCGAGCGTGCCGCCCGCGCCGGCGCGATTGTCGGCAACGATCTGCTGGCCGAGCTCTGTGCCCATTCTGGCGGCCAGTATGCGGCTGATATTGTCGACCGACGCACCGGGATTCTGCGGCACCATCAGCCGGATCGGGCGTGTGGGATAGGCGGCGGTATCGCGTTGCGCGGCGCACGCGCTGCCCGCGATTGCGCAAACAAGACCGGCTCCGACGAATATTTTTGCAATGCTGTTCATGGGAAGGGTCACAATATAACATGTGGCTATTCGACACTGCTGATGCAGGTCGAATATCTCGCCGGATACGAGCGGGCGCGCGTGCCGCCCAATAAATTCACCGGATACGAACGGACGCGAAGCGCCGCTCAATCCGGCGTCCGCATAGTGGCGGGAACATAAAGGTGTTTCTCATGGTTACGAAAATTTTTGCTTTGATCATTGCAGCGATAGTGTTTGGCGCGCCGGCCCTCGCGCAGTCACCCGATCACGCGCATCACAGTTTCGGCGGCGCCGAGCATTGGGCGAAAGTTTTCGACGATCCCGAACGCGACAAATGGCAGAAGCCGCATGAAGTCATATCCGCGCTGAAACTCGCGCCAGACCAATCGGTCGCGGATATCGGCGCCGGCACCGGCTACTTCGCGGTGCGCTTCGCGCACATGCTGCCGCAGGGGCGCGTATACGGCGTCGATGTCGAACCCGATATGGTGAAATACCTCGGCGAACGCGCGAAGAAGGAAAGTCTCGCCAACCTGACCGCGGTCGCCGGCGCGCCCGACGACGCGCGCATTCCCGCGCCGGTCGATCTGGTGATACTGGTCGACGTCTACCATCACATCGACCAGCGCGCCGATTATTTCCGCACGCTGCGCGCCTCGCTGAAACCCGGCGGCCGCGTCGCGGTGATCGACTTTCGCATGGACGCGCCGTCGGGCCCGCCGAAGAACGCGCGCATCGCGCCCGATCGCGTGAAATCCGAAATGAAAAGAGCGGGCTACGTGCTCGACACCGAGCACGCATTCCTGCCCAACCAGTATTTCCTGATCTTCAAACCGGCGACCTGATGCGCGCGCGGCCGGCGCTTAGAACCCTGAGCTGGCTTGTCGCCGCGGTTTGCCTCTGCGCGGGAAGCTCCGCCGCTGCGACTGCGGGGACAGCACCCGATCCGCGCGCAACTTCGCCGGTCGTCACCGTCAACGGCACCGCACCGGGCCAGGCGGGCTACGTGCATTTCTTCATCGTGCGCGCCGCCGGCACTCCAGAATGGGAAACGCAGGTCGGCATCGAAATGCCCGACCAGCGCATCGCGTGGTCGTTCTTTGAACTGGGTGTGGTCGTGTCGCCGTTCATGCAATCCGGCTTGATGCCCGCCAATCGCAAGCAGATCGAATTTCAATACCTGTACGGCGTGCGGCCGTTTCCCGATGACGCGGCTATGCACGCGCTGGGTTCGGAGCTCGAAGCGCGCGTGTTGCCCTATGCCGAAGCCGAAACGCCGTACTGCACCGTGCGCGGCCCCTCGGACGCACCGTGCCTGAGCTGCCTGAGCTTCGTGATGCGCATGGTGTTCCCGGGTGCAACGCCGGACCACGTGCGGGCGCAGAAAACCATTTACGACACGGACGACCTGCTGCTGTATCTCGCCGGCTTGCACGGCCTGCGCGACCGCGAGGCGCGCCTGAAGCGGATCGACGAGCTCGCGCTGTCCGCAGATGTGCGCGAAGACGTCGTGCGCCTGGTGAATACCCTCGATATTCCGGAGCTCAGCAACACCGCTGCACGCACCGAAAAAGCGCCCGCTCGCGGGAAGCGGCTGGCCAAACCAACGCAACGCACTCAGCAGCTTCCAAAGTCCTGACCGGCGGCGGGCACAGCCCTTATACTGGAGACTGCTTCAATCAAACCGGGAGTAAGTAATTGAAGACCATCGCCGGGATCGCTGTCGCCGCACTCACGTGGCTCATTCCGGCTGCGTTCGCAGCGGACGCGAACTACCCGAACAAATCGATCCGCATCGTCGTGCCGTTTCCGCCCGGCGGCATCGCCGACGTGATGTCGCGCGTGTTCGGCCAGAAATTCACCGATGCATGGGGCCAGCCGGTGGTCGTCGAGAACCGCACCGGCGCCGGCGGCAATATCGGCGCCGATGTCGTCGCCAAGTCGCCGCCCGACGGTTACACGCTCGTGATGGGCACGATAGGCACGCACGCCGTCAACGTGAGCCTCTTTTCGAAGCTGCCGTACGATCCGGTCAAGGATTTCGCGCCGGTCGCGCTCGTCGTCGAAGCCGACGGCCTGCTCGTGCTGCATCCCTCGGTGCCGGCGAAAACGGTCAAGGAATTGATCGCGCTCGCGCGCGCGCGGCCCGGCCAGCTCGTCTACGCGTCGGCCGGCAACGGCACCGCCGGTCATCTCTCGGGCGAGCTTTTCAAGTCGATGGCGAAAATCGATCTCGTGCATATCCCGTACAAAGGCAACGTGCCCGCACTCACCGATCTGGTCGGCGGCCAGACGTCGATGCTGTTCGCGACGATGCCGACCGTCATGCCGCTCGCGCGCGCCGGCAAGCTCTACGCGATGGCGGTCACCGGCGCGCATCGCAATCCCGCCGCGCCCGAAGTGCCGGCGATGGCCGAAACCCTGCCCGGCTTCGAAGTCACCAACTGGATCGGCATCTTCGCGCCCGCGGGCACGCCGCCGGATATCGTCGCGAAACTCAACGCGGAAATCATGCGCATCATGAAACTGCCCGAAGTGCAGGCGCGGCTCGTCACCGAAGGCGCGAAATCGCGCGTAAATACGCCGGCCGAATTCGGCGCGTTCCAGAGAAACGAAATGGCGAAATGGGGCAAATTGATCAGGGAAGCGCACATCGCGGTCGACTGACGCCGGCAGCCGCCCTAACTGCGAGGAAACTGCTCACTGCATGCTCTGGAATTTTCTCAAGCGCCTCAATCCCGCCGCGCCGCGCCGGCAGGAACGTGGGACACAAGAAGAGGCATCCCGCCTTTACGCGCAACGTCAATATGCGGCGGCGCGCGACCTGTGCCGGGACCTTGTCGCAGATGATTCCGCCGCCGCGGAAGTCTGGAATCTCTACGCGCTGTGCTGCCTGGCGTTGAACGACAACACCGCCGCCTACGACGTGCTGCAATCTGCGTTGGAACGGTTGCGGGACAACGCCGATCTGCATCTCAGCATGGCCGTGGTGTGCCGCCGCCTGAAGCGTGATGCTCAGGCCATCGAACATTGTCGCAAAGCGCTCGCGGCGCGCGCGAATCTCCCGGCAGCGCAGACGATGCTCGCCCAGTTGCTCGAACGCACTGGCGACACCGATGGCGCCGTTGTCGCATACGAACAGGCCGTCGCGCTGCAGCAGGATCTGCGCGAGTTGCGCGAGCGGTTGTTCATGCTCTATCACAACCAGGGCCGCAATACGGAGGCGGCGCAACAACTCGACACCATGCTCGGCCGCTGGTCGGATGACGGCTTGCGCATACGCGCGGCCGTGCGCGTGCCCGGATTTCCCGACTCCGTTGCCGAAATCCAGGAACTGCGCGCGCAAGTACTGCACCGCATCGAAACGTTGCTGGCGCAGGGGCCGCTGAAAGTGACCGACCCGGTAAAGGAGATCGGGCTCACGCCGTTTTATCTCGCGTATCACGGCATGAACGACCGCGAGTTGACGACGGCGATCGCGCGCCTTGTACGCAGCGCCTACCCCGGCCGCCAACAACCACGCCGGCAACGCCGCGCGGGCCGCATCCGCGTGGGCTTCGTGTCGCGGTATTTTTACTCCCACTCGATCGGCCGGCTCAACCACGGCGCGATCGCGCATCTGCTGCGCGATAAATTCGAAGTGACCGTCTACGCGCTCGACAATCGCGCCGATCCGGTGGCCGACGCGATTCGCAGCGCCGCCGATCATTATGCCGATTGCAGCGCAATGACCTTGCGCGAAACCGAGGAGTTCATCGCGCAGCAGGAGCAGGACGTTCTCTACTTCACCGATATCGGCATGGAACCGCGCAGCTATTTCCTTGCATTCTCGCGCCTGGCGCCGGTGCAATGCATGACGTGGGGTCATCCTGACACTACCGGGATCGACACGATAGACCATTTCATTTCGGCGGACGCGACTGAAACCGCGGACGCCGCACAGCATTATTCCGAGAACCTGGTCAGGCTCAAGTCTTTTTTCCTCAACGACTACGAAAAACCCGTATTGAGCGGCGCGCCGAAGTCCGCGGAGCATTTCGGCTTCAAGCCGGGCCGCAACGTCTACCTGTGCCCACAGACGCTCTTCAAGCTGCATCCCGACTTCGATGACGCAATGGCGGCAATTCTGCGCAACGACGGCGCGGGCGAGATCGTGCTGCTCGAAGGCGCGCAGCGCGCATGGGGAGAACGGCTGCGCAGCCGCTTTGCGCGCACGCTGCCGGACGTCGCTACGCGCGTGCGCTTTTTGCCGCGCATGCCGTGGAACGACCTGCTGTGCGCGATGAAGTGCGCGGACGTGGTGCTCGACACTTTTCATTTCGGCGGCGGCAATACCACATGCGAAGCGCTGGCGATGGGAACGCCGGTCGTCGCACTCCCCGCGCCGTATTTGCGCGGACGCCTGACGCTAGGCTGCTATCGCCAGATGCAAATGACGGAGTGTCTCGCCGACACGCCCCAGGCGTTCGTCGCCTGCGCCAACCGTCTCGCGCAGGACAAAGCGTGGCAGGCGGAAGTGCGCGGGAAGATCGCGGCGTCGGTCGATACGTTGTTCAACCGGCGTGAAGGAATTGCCGAGCTCGGCGACTTTTTCGAACACGCGGTCGCCGCCGCATCTGACCGGCACTAAAGAGTGGAGACACGTTTATGCGCGTTTCAACTTTCACGAGCCTGATCGCCGCCGCGGTCACAACCGTCGCCTTCCCGCCTGCAGCAATTACGGCCGACGCGTGCGGCGAAGCTGTCACGCTCACGACCCGCGGCAGCACGACGATGCGTTATTCGTTTGGGGAAGGAAAGCCCGTGCCGGGCGGACCGCTCACGCTTGTGCTCATGATCGGCGGCGGCGGTTATCTCGATCTCGACGACCAGGGCTGCTCGCGACAATTGAGCCGTAACGTGCTCGTGCGCATGCGGCCGCTCTTGAATGAAGCGGGCATCGGCACCGCCATCGTCGACACGCCGTCCGATCTGCGCACCGTCGAAGGCTTCGGCGTCTATCGCATCGCCGCCGATCACGCGCAGGACCTGGGCATGGTCATCGCGCAAGTTCGCGCGCGCACCCAAGGCCCGGTGTGGATCGCGGGACACAGCCGCGGCTCGATCTCCGCGGCCAATGCCGCTTCGCGATTGACCGGCGATGCCGCGCCCGACGGCGTCATCCTGCTGTCGGCCATGTACACTGTCGCCCCCAACGCGCGCAGGCAATGGGCGGCGCACACCGTGTTCTTCGTGGATCTCAATGCGATCAAAATTCCGGTGCTCGTTATCGGCCACGCGGCCGACAACTGCGTGCGCTCGCCGGCGGATCAAATGAAGAACGTCATCGCAAAAACCCGCGGCGCGCGCCAGCAGGCCGTCACGGTCACGGGCGGGCCTGTTGCACCCGGCCGTTCACCGAATATGGCTGCGTGCGAAGTTCTCCAGCCGCACGACTTTGTCGAGCAGGAAGCCGAAGTCGCCGCCGGCATCGCGCGGTTCATGCGTGGCGGGAATTACTAATACCTAAACTTGTCACGTCCATGCCAAGGTCATTGTTCTCGACTCGCGGTAGCCTAACGCAAAATTGCGTGGTGGCGTGCTCTGGCGTAACGTATTGAACAAACGCACGGAAGATTGCGTAATTTAGAGCTGCAGCACCGTTGTTAGTCAACTTTGTGTCAACTAACGTTGTCAACTAATATGTCAACTAACGCGGGAACGAGAAAGCTGCAGAAGGAAAAAGTGTCAACTAATAAGTCAACTAATTTTCCGTCAACCAATTCATGTTAGAGGGCGAACTACGTAATGCCGATTGAATTTCGAACGTCGTTATACGGTCGAATCGGCCACCTCGCAATGGCGGTTCTTCCGCTAGCGCTTGCTACGTTTTTGGGAGCCGCACTGATCGATATCCCATTTACTCATGTCAGCTCTTGGGGCGGCATTCTGTTAATTTTTCTCGTATGCACGTGGGTTTCAATTTATTGCATATGTTTTGCTTTCGAGTGGCGCGATCGGATTATCTGCACACGAGAGCAAATGGTCTATCGAGGCCCGTTTGGAACTACGACACTACGTTGGTCTGACGTTAGCGAATTATGGATCGATTTTGGGGGTCGAACTCCTTTCGTTTTTCTTCTCGTTCGAGCAAAACGCAAATGGCCCTATCGGATAAATATGTCGGGGCTACAGCCGACGTATGTAGCAGTCTTCGCTTTAGCTCGAAAAATGGCTCCCGCAGCAAAAGTTTGGACACCAAAAGGTTACCAGCTCCTTGAGGAGGCGAATGGCACATGGCTTCAGCCATTCGCAGAAGATTCCATGGACGATCCTCTAACTTTAGTTCGAACGGACGCGCCTGATGACGCGCGCCGCACAACAAAGCGTTAGCGATATACAAGAGGACCCGCATGCCCTTACTGCTCACCGTTTTCATCGCCGTCGTACTTGCTGGCTGCTCATCTGCCCCGCCTTTGAGTTCAGCGGAGAGCGTAAGTGTGCTTTCGGAGATTCAGTTCATCCAAAACGGGCGCGTCGTTGAGCCGGTAAACGGCATTGTTTCGCTGGCGCGTAGCCCGTTCCAGATCAGATACAAAGGCAAGAACCGCCCCTCGGTGTTCGCGAGTACGAATCCGCGGGTGAAAGACCAGTACGGACAAATTCGCGAACCTCTCGTTACCTGGAGTGGGACGGGGTCCGCAGCTTACCCTTCTGACCTGTACGTCAGCAACGATCTGCTGAGCATTTACGAGGGGTGGTCGCCGTCCTTTGAAAAGGAATGGGGAAAGATATTTGA
>CAZEAX010000159.1:0-9911 GCA_964510405.1 uncultured Streptomyces sp.
CGCCGTGCTCGAGCAGGAATTCCGAGCGCTGAAAACCCTCGGGCAGCGTTTCGCGCACGGTCTGCTCGATCACGCGCGGTCCGGCAAAACCGATCAACGCGTTGGGTTCCGCGAACACCACGTCGCCGATCAGCGCGAAGCTCGCCGACACGCCTCCCATCGTCGGATCGGTCAGCACCGAAACGAACGGCAGCTTCTCGGCCCCGAGCTGCGTAAGCGCCGCGCAGGTTTTCGACATCTGCATCAGCGACAACAAGCCTTCCTGCATGCGCGCGCCGCCGCTCGCCGTAAAGCAGACGAACGGCAGCTTTTGCTCGAGGCATACCTGCACGCCGCGCACAAAGCGTTCGCCGACGACCGAGCCCATCGAGCCGCCGAGGAACTTGAATTCGAATGCCGCGACCACGAGTGGAATGGTCTTGATGCTGCCCTGCATGACCACCAGCGCGTCGTCTTCCTCGGTGTCCTTGCGCGCCTCGTCGAGCCGCTCGGTATAGCGCCGGCTGTCCTTGAATTTGAGCGTATCGACCGGCAGGACTTCGTAACCGATTTCGTAACGGCCCTCGGAGTCGAGCAGCGAATCGAGCCGTTCGCGCGCCGACAAGCGGTTATGATGATTGCACTTCGGGCAGACGTAGAGGTTTTTTTCGAGGTCGGTGCGGTAGAGCACGGCTTCGCAGGCGTCGCACTTGCTCCACAGGCCTTCCGGGACGTTCTTTTTCGGGCTTCCGCCGTCGCGGTTGATCTTGGGCGGCAACAGTTTTTTCAACCAGCTCATTGGAAATCCTCCTAAGGAAACGTTGATTCGAACTTAATCAACGTTTCCTCTGAAGTGAGGGATATACAAGGGGGCATAGCCCGCTTGTTCACTACCGCTCTACCGGTCGAGCGCACTGCGGATATCCTTAACCAGTTTCGAAATATTGTCCAGTACGCTTTCGCGCGCACTCGACTCTATTTCCTGCACCAGCCGGCTGCCGATGACCACCGCGTCCGCGACCTGCGCGACCGCCCGCGCAGTCTCGGCATCGCGGATGCCGAAGCCGACGCCGATCGGCAATTTGATATAGGTGCGGATTTCCGGCAGCTTTTTCGCGACATCACCGACGTCTAGGTTCGCCGCACCGGTGACTCCGCGCAACGAAACGTAGTAAACGTAACCGCGCGCGTAGCGGGCGACTTCTTTGATGCGCAATTCGGTCGAGGTCGGCGAAAGCAGGAAGATCGCATCGATCTTGCGTTGTGCCAGCAATTCCGAAAACCGCGCTGCTTCCTGCGGCGGATAATCGACCACCAGCACGCCATCGACGCCGGCGGCGAGCGCCGCGTCGGCAAACTTCTCGTAGCCCATCGCCTCGATCGGATTCGCATACCCCATGAGCACGACGGGCGTCGCCTGGTTCGTCTGCCGGAATGCGGCGACGAATTCGATTACGTTCTTAAGCGACGTGCCATGCTTCAGTGCGCGCTCGCTCGCGCGCTGGATCGTCGGCCCGTCGGCCATCGGGTCCGAAAACGGCACGCCCAGTTCGATCACGTCGGCACCCGCCTGCGCCAGCGCGTGCATCAGCGGCACCGCGAGTGCGGGATCCGGATCGCCGGCGGTGATAAACGGGATCAGGGCCTTGCGGTTCTGCTTTGCAAGCGCTGCAAAGGTGGCGGCGATTCTCGACATCGTGGCTAGAATTTCAGGCCGGACTTCTCGGCCACCGTATGCATGTCCTTGTCGCCGCGACCCGAAAGGTTGACGAGCAGAATCTGGTCTTTCTTCATGCGCGGCGCCATTTTCGCCGCATAAGCGAGCGCATGGCTGGATTCGAGCGCCGGGATGATGCCCTCGAGCCGGCACAGGTTATGGAACGCCGCCAGCGCTTCGTCGTCGGTCACCGCAACGTATTCGGCGCGGCCGCTGTCCTTCAACCACGCGTGTTCCGGTCCGACGCCGGGATAATCGAGGCCGGCGGAAATCGAATGCGTTTCGATGATCTGGCCGTTGTCGTCCTGCATCAAGTAAGTGCGGTTGCCGTGCAGGACGCCGGGCTTGCCCGCGCACAAAGTCGCCGCGTGCTTGCCGGTTTCGAGTCCGTGGCCCGCCGCCTCCACTCCTATCAGCCGCACGTGCTCTTCGGAGATATACGGATAGAACAGCCCCATCGCGTTGGAGCCGCCGCCCACGCACGCGAGCACTGCATCGGGCTGACGGCCGGCCATCTCCAGCATTTGCCACTTTGCCTCGATGCCGATCACCGACTGAAAGTCGCGTACCATCATCGGGTACGGGTGGGGGCCGGCGACGGTTCCGATAATGTAAAAAGTGTCGTTCACATTGGTGACCCAGTCGCGCATCGCTTCATTGAGCGCGTCCTTGAGCGTCTTCGAGCCGGATTCGACGCCCACCACTTCTGCGCCAAGCAGTTTCATGCGATAAACGTTTTGCGCCTGTCGCCTGATGTCTTCCGACCCCATGTAGACCACGCACTTCATACCGTAGCGCGCGGCAACCGTGGCAGTGGCGACGCCGTGCTGGCCCGCGCCGGTCTCGGCGATCACGCGAGGCTTGCCCATGCGCTTGGCCATCAGTGCCTGGCCAACGGTATTGTTGATCTTGTGCGCTCCGGTATGGTTGAGGTCTTCGCGCTTGAGATAAACCTGGGCGCCGCCAAAATGCTCGGACCAGCGTTTCGCGTGATAGATGGGGCTCGGCCGGCCGACGTAGTGCTTGAGCTCGTATTCGAACTCGGCGCGGAAGGCCGGGTCGTTGCGATAGCGCTCGTATTCGGCCTTCAGCTGATCGAGCGCCTGGATCAGCGTTTCGGCGACAAACACGCCGCCGTACTGGCCGAAATGTCCGCTTTCATCGGGCAGGTCATACATCTGCACTGCGCACCTCTTTCATGAATGCCGCGATTTTTTGCGGATCTTTTACGCCGGGACTCGCCTCGACTCCCGAGCTGACATCGACCGCCCACGGCGACACGCGACGAATGGCGTCGCCTACATTTGCGGGATTCAGGCCGCCGGACAATATGACGGGAAGCGGCAGTCCGGGCGGCACAAGGCTCCAGTCGAATGCCGCGCCCGTGCCGCCGTGCGTACCGTCCACAAACGCATCGAGCAACAACCCGCGCGCCGCACGGTAATGGTGTGCGTATTGTATCAAATCGAGCCCTGCCTTGACGCGCGCCGCCTTGATGAACGGCACGCCAAACTGGGCGCAAAAGTCAGGCGCTTCTTCGCCGTGAAACTGCAGCAGGTTGAGCGGAACCTCGTTCAAAACGTTTTCGACTTCACGAGCCGCCGGATTGACAAACAAGCCGACGGCCATGACGAATGGCGGCAATGCGCTGGCGAGTTCCTTCCCGGTCGCAATCGAAACATTGCGCGGGCTCTTCGCGCAAAATACAAAGCCCACGGCGTGCGCGCCCAAGCGCGCGGCCGCCAGCGCATCGGCTTCGCGCGTAATGCCGCAAATTTTGACTGCTGTCGCCATGGCTACCGTCAGCTTCCGTCAAACCACACCCGCCGGGCGGGCTGTGGCAATTCCCATTTCGCATCATAGCTCACGTGCGCGAGGTAGAGCCCCGCCGCATCGAAAGTCGGCGCGGCCAGCGCGCGATCGCGGCTTGCCAGCACTTCACCGACCCGCGCCGGCGCGTACGCCCCTTTGCCCGCGTACACCAGACAACCGACGATGTTGCGCACCATGTGATGAAGAAATGCATTGGCGGCGAGTTCGAACACGACGTAGTCGCCGCTAACCCGGATCTCGAGGCGGCGCAAATCGCGCACTGGCGACTTGGCCTGGCATTCGGACGAACGAAACGCGCTGAAGTCGTGCTCCCCGGTCAAATACGTCGCGGCTTCGCGCATGCGCGCGAGGTCGAGCGCTGAATGAAACCAGCCGACACGCCCCTGATTCAGCGCCGGGCGCACCGGATGGTTCAACAACACATAGCGGTAGCAACGCTCGAGCGCGGAATACCGCGCATTGAAATCGGCGGGTACGGCACGCATCCAAGTGACCGCCGCGCCCGCGGGCAACAGCGTATTGGTGCCGCGCACCCACGCCGTATCCGGACGCGCGGCCGTGCAATCGAAATGCACGACCTGCGCGAGCGCGTGCACGCCGGCGTCGGTTCGGCCCGCGCATATCGTAGCGATTTTCTCGCCCGCGATTTCGGCCAGCGCACGCTCCAGCGCATCCTGTACGCCGCAGCCGGACGGCTGGGTTTGCCAGCCGCAAAAGGCACCACCCTGGTATTCGATGCCGAGCGCGATTCTCATCGCAATTTTTACAGCTCCAAAACAAAACTGGCCGCACCGAAGTGCAGCCAGTCAATGATATAGACAGGGATGCCGGCCCGCCCGGCGCCGGCTTGGCAGCGCGTTGCGTTACCCGAGCGAATCGAGCAGCTGCTTCGCCTCCGCTTGCTGCGCGGCGTCGCCCTCTTTGATTACCTCCTGCAGGATTTCGCGCGCGCCGTCCTTGTCGCCCATTTCCTGATAGGCCTTGGCAAGATCGAACTTCGTTTGCACGTCGTACCAATGATCGTCTTTCGCCCCGCCACCCACTGGTGCGGCAGCATCCGCCGCCTTGGGCGCATCGTCGAGATTAAGACTTATGTCATCGAGCTTGATATCGGGAATGGCAGGCGCTATGGCGGCGGCCTCGGCGCCCGGAGCCAACGTCGCATCGCCACCGAGATCGAGTTTGAAATCGGGATCGAGCTGAATCACGGAACTAGCACCAGCCGGCGCAGCGGGTGCTGGCGCGGCAGGCGCGGGCTCAGCGCCGCCACCAATGTCAAAATCCATGCCGAGGCCCTCGGCCTTGTCCTGATTTTCCGGCGTAAGCACCATCGTGCTGTCGTGCTTGAATTCCGCAGGCTCGGCGGCAGGCGCGGCGGGCGCATCAAAATTGAAATCGATCGCGCTGACCATGGGCCCCGCCGCTGCGGAATCGCCGGTCACGTTCGTTTTAGTCTGTTCGTCAGGGGCCGCATCGACCGTAAAGTCCGGGACGTTGGTCGCAATTCCCGAGGCCGGAGCATTCAACGTAAAGTCAGGCGATGCTGCAGCGTCCGGCGAGAAAGCCTGTGCGGCAACCGAGTCCTGCGTGATGTCGTGCGTCGCGGTCAAATCGTCCAGACCGCCCCCCATGCCGGCAAGTTCTCCGGGTTGCATGATCATGGTCTTGTCGCCGCTTTCCAGCGGCACATCGGTGGCGGCCGGGCTGGCGCCCGGCGACAACTCGAGGTCGAAATCGAGATCCGTGCCCGCAATAGGACCGGCGGCGGCCGGCGCCGCAGCGGCAGGCGCCGACTTGCCGGCTTCATACAGCCCATTTTCGGGATCGAATGCGTATCCCATTCCCGCCGCCTTGATCCACGTATCGCCGACGCCGGACGTTTGCGTGTGCAGTCCCTGCGCGATTTTTTCGAATGCGGCCTTGTCTTTACGAGCGGCGTAGATCTGCAGAAGTTTCAACTGGGCTTCGGCGTGTTGCGGATTTTTCTGGAGCGCCTCTTTAAGCACTTCTTCAGCCTGCGCATCGCGGCCGAAATTGAGATAAAGGTCCGCTTCCGCGAGCGGGTCGACATCATCACCGCCCGCGACCGGACTCATTAACGGAGATGCCGCCATCGACGCTGCAGGGGCCGCGGCGCCAGCCAGCGTTGGGGCGGTTTTCGGTCCTCCGGCGTCATTGCTCGCGGCTTGCGCGCGACGACGGCGCGCGACCCAGAACGCGCCGCCACCGAGCAGCGCCAGTCCGCCCAATCCGCCCGCCAGATAAATCGGATTCGAGACTGCGGCCATGATTTGATCGACGAGCCCCGGTTCCGGAGGAGGTGGCGGTGGGGGGGCAGCCTTCTTCGGTTGCGGCAGCGCTGCTTTGGGCGCTTCGGCTTTCGGCGCTTCAGCAGCCTTGGGGGCCTCGCCTTTCGGCGGTTCGACAACGGGCGGCGCGCCCTTTTGATCACCTTTGGGCGGTTCTACGGCAGCCTTGGCAGCGTCTTTCGGGGGCTCCGCCTTCGCGGGTTCGGCTTTGGGCGGCTCGGCTTTTGCGGGTTCCGCCTTCGCAACCTGATCGGCCTTCGCCGGCGGCGCAACCGGCGGTTTTGCGCCTGGCGGCACGCCACCTTTGATTTCCAGCAGACGCTGCATGTCCTTGATATTTTTTTCGAGCTGCGCCACGCGCTCGTTCGCTTCAGCCAGCGATTTTTCGCGCGCCACAGCCTCTTCTTCGAGCATGCGCATGCGGTCTTTCGCCGACATCGGCTTGCCGCCCGCGGCCTTGCCCGACGCGGCAGCATCCCCCTTGGACAACTTCAATACTTCCTTGGGAGCTTCCTTCGCAGCCGCTTTGTCTTCGACCGCAGTCGTGATCTTGCCGCTTGCTGCCGACTTCGTCGTTTCCTGCGCCGGCGCATTACCCGCGGCTTCGGCTAGCTTCAGACGATACGCATTCCAGTTCGCCGCTTGAACGCGAACTTCCTTGACCGCTTCCGCCTGAGTTGTTTCCGCGATGCGCTCTTTTTCCGGCACGCGCAGTATCGTGCCGGTCTTCAAACGATTCATGTTGCCGGCGAACGCGTCGGTGTTGTTGCGATACAGACTGACCAGCATTTGATCGAGCGTCACGCCTTCCGGTTTGACACCCGCGGCAATCTTGGCAAGCGTATCGCCGCGCTTGACCGCATATTCGCTGCCCTCGGCTTTCGCCGGTGCGGCGGCCTTGCCCGGTGTCGCTTTCGGCGATGGCTTGGGCGGCAGTGCAGGAGCCGCGCTCGCTTCCGGCTGCGGCGCCGGCGCGATCGGCTTGGTGTCAGTCGCTGCGGACGGTGCGACGGGCGCCGTCGCGGCAACCGGCGGCGTCACCGGTGCGGGAGTCGGGGAATAACCAGGCGGGTCGATCAGTGCCGTGTATTCACGCAGCAAACGACCCTGTGCCCAAGTCAGTTCGATCAGAATCGCCAGGAAGGGATCGTTGACCGACCGCGTGGAAATAATCTTGATATAAGGTTTGCCGTCGCTGCGCCGCTCGATGGTCATGCGCACGCCGATCAGTGCCGGGCTGTACTGCATGTTGGCCTGCTGAAAAGCATCAGGCGAGGCAACGCGCGCTGAGAGCGTCGTCAGTTCGTCCTTCTGAACCGAAACCAGGTCGATTTCAGCTGACAGCGGTTGCCCAAGCGAAGACAGAACGGTAAGTTTGCCCAGGCCGGCTGCATAAGCAACCCACGGGTACAGCAGGAAAATTCCCGCCCATAACCATGTTTTATATGGGATTTTGCGCACAGCCCAGCCCCTTGTTATTTTCAGCAACAAGCAAATTAACATCAAATAGTTAGGGTTGCAAGCTAACCTTGCCTCTAACCTTATGAATCTATTGGCTAGCTAACAATGACTATTTTACCAGACACCATCGGCCAAACCGTGTGCAAAAGTGCCTGCGAGCTGCCACTCCGGCGTCTTTTTTTGTTCCGCACCGCTTTTTCGCGGACGGTCGTTACCTTTCCAGCAATATGCGCAGCATACGCCGGAGCGGCTCAGCCGCCCCCCACAACAACTGGTCGCCGACGGTAAATGCCGACAGGTATTCGCCGCCCATCGCAAGTTTGCGCAAGCGACCAACGGGGATATGCATTTGCCCGGTCACCGCGGCGGGCGTCAATTCCCGCTCGGAACGTTCGCGTTGATTGGGCACGACTCGCACCCATGCGTTCGCCGCGGCCAGCATGCCAGCGATTTCGTCGAGCGGCACGTCCTTTTTCAGCTTGATAGTGAGCGCCTGGCTGTGGCAGCGCATGGCGCCGACGCGCACGCATAAACTTTCGACGGGCGTTGCCGGGGTGCCGAACGCAGGGCCGCGACCGAGTATCTTGTTGGTCTCCGCGCCGCCCTTCCATTCCTCGAGCGACATCCCATTGCCCATGTCCTGGTCGATCCACGGAATAAGATTCCCGGCAAGCGGCACGCCGCGGAAATTTTCCATCGGCAACGTGCCGTCGGTTTGCTTCGAGTGGACCTTGCGGTCTATTTCCAGAATTGCCGAGGCCGGGTCTGCCAGCAGATCTTTCACCTCCGCATGGACGAGACCAAACTGGGTCAACAGTTCGCGCATGTGCTGCGCCCCACCGCCGGACGCGGCCTGGTAGGTCATGCACGTCATCCATTCGACAAGATCGCGTTCGAACAAACCGTGCAGCCCCATCAGCATGCAACTCACCGTGCAATTGCCGCCGATGTAATTGCGGATGCCCTTGGTCAGTGCACTCTTGATGACCGGCAGGTTGACCGGGTCAAGAATAATGACCGCGTCGTCTTTCATGCGCAGGGTTTTGGCGGCATCGATCCAATAGCCCTGCCAGCCCGCAGCGCGCAACTGCGGATAAATCGCGGTCGTGTATTCGCCACCCTGGCAGGTGACGATCACGTCCATCGCCTTCAACGCGTCGATTGAATTGGCGTCCTTGAGCGGCCCGGTATCACGACCGATGGACGGGCCTTTGCCGCCGACCTGCGACGTCGTGAAAAAAACCGGCTCGATATGGTCGAAATCCCGTTCAGCCTGCATGCGCTGCATCAGCACCGAGCCGACCATGCCCCGCCATCCGACAAATCCTGTACGCATCATGATTGCATGGACCAAATAGAATCTAACGTTGAGATCGCGGCTGCCGTTGACGCAGTACGAATCACTTCATCGCCGCCACGACGGCATCACCCATTTCTATCGTGCTCACGCGCCGCATTTCGGTTTCGTGGATGTCGGCCGTGCGATAGCCTTGGGCCAGCACTTTTTTGACCGCTGTCTCGATGCGCTTGGCAGCCTCGTCCTGATTAAACGTATAACGCAGCATCATGGCAGCCGACAATATCGTCGCCAGCGGATTGGCGATGTTCTTGCCGGCGATATCGGGCGCGGAACCGTGCGCGGGCTCGTACAAGCCCTTGTTGTTCGCATCGAGCGACGCCGACGGCAGCATGCCGATCGAGCCGGTGAGCATCGACGCCTCGTCCGACAGGATGTCACCGAACATGTTGCCGGTGACAATGACATCGAACTGTTTCGGATTGCGCACGAGCTGCATCGCCGCGTTGTCGACGTACATGTGCGACAGCTCGACCTGCGGATATTTTTTGGCGACATCCTTAACGACTTCACGCCACAACCGGCTCGTCTCGAGTACGTTTTCCTTGTCGACCGAAGTCAGCTTTTTGCCGCGCTTCATAGCAGCCTGAAAGCCGACGTCCGCGATGCGCCGGATCTCGGGCTCCGAATACAGCATCGTATCGTAGCCCTCGCGCTCGCCGCGCGCATTGGTGCGCCGTCCGCGCGGCTCGCCGAAATAGATGTCGCCGGTCAGTTCGCGCAGGATCAATATGTCGAGGCCGGAAACCAGTTCGGGTTTCAGCGAGGACGCGCTCGCGAGTTCGTCGAAGAGCATCGCCGGGCGCAGGTTGGCAAACAGCTGCAGTTCCTTGCGGATGCGCAGGATGCCCTGCTCGGGACGCTTGTCGCGCGGCAACGCGTCGTATTGCGGGCCGCCCACCGCGCCGCACAACACCGCGTCGGCCGCGCGCGCCAGTTTCAGCGTCGATTCCGGCAGCGGGTCGCCGTGCGCGTCGTAACCGGCACCACCGTACGGCGCTTCTTCCAGTTCGAGCTTGAGGCCGTCGCGCCGCAACACTTCGAGCGCCTTCATCGCCTGCGCGATGATTTCCGGGCCGATACCGTCGCCCGCCAGAACCGCAATCTTCATTTAATTGAACAACCAGGGTTGCTGTTCGCGCCGCTTCGCCTCGAACGCCTTGATCTTGTCGGCGTGTTCGAGCGTCAAGCCGATTTCATCGAGCCCGTTCATCAGGCAGTGCTTGCGGAACGGATCAATCTCGAATTTAATTGT
>CAZEAX010000160.1:0-9822 GCA_964510405.1 uncultured Streptomyces sp.
TTGCTTCATGCTGCGTGCTGATGGGTACGGTTGCCGCCGTTGGCGCACACGCACAGGCGTATCCGACGAAGCCCGTGCGCATGGTCGATCCGTTCAGCCCGGGCGGATCGCTGGACCTGGTGTCGCGGGCACTCGCCAAGACGATGACCGCTGAGCTCGGGCAGTCCGTCATCGTCGACAACCGGCCCGGCGCCGGCGGTAATCTTGGCGTGGAAATCGTCGCCAAGGCGCCGCCCGATGGCTACACCCTGCTGGCGATGCAGAGCAGCATGGTCATCAATCCCAGCCTGCAGAAGCAGGTCCCGTACGATCCGGTCAAGGATTTCGAGCCCATCTCGAAGATTTCCTCGTACATGTTCTTCCTCGTCGTGCATCCGTCGACGCAGGCGCGTTCCGTACCGCAACTGATTGCGCTGGCCAGGGCAAAACCCGACCAGCTCACTTATGCGTCGGTCGGCATCGGCAGCGGAACCCACCTTGCAGGCGAACTCTTCAAGTCGATGGCCGGCGTCAAAATGATCCACGTCCCGTACAAGGGCAGCGGGCCTTCGATTATCGATCTGATCGGCGGGCAGGTCGCGCTCCAGTTCGGCAGCACTTCGGTGCTGCCGTACGTGCGAACGAAAAAACTGATTTTGCTCGGCGTGTCGGGCTCCAAGCGCTCGAGCTTCGTGCCGGATACGCCGACGATCGCCGAGTCCGGCGTTCTAGGCTACGAGATCACGGCGTGGAACGCGCTGTTCGCACCCGCCGGCACGCCGGTTGCCATCGTCAACAGACTCAATCAGCTGGTGAGGCAGGGGCTTGCGAATGCAGACACCAAGGCGGTCATGGAGGCGCAGGGGCTCGATGCAACGCCGAGCACGCCGCTGGAACTCGGCGAACTTGTACGCACGGAGCTGCCGAAATGGGCGAAAGTGATCAAGTCGGCGGGCATCAAGCCCGAATGATTTTAGAGTGCGATAAAGAGCCACTGTCATGAGTTGGGAAGCGGAACTCGAAGAATTGCGGCGGCGGCGGCAGCTGGCGCGCGAGCTCGGCGGCGCCGAGCGCGTCAAGCGGCACAAGGATGGCGGCAAGCTGACCGTGCGCGAAAGGATAGACGCGCTGCTCGATCCGGGCTCGTTTCGCGAAGTCGGCAGCATCGCGGGCAAGGCCAGCTACGACGATGCGGGAAACATCACTGCGTTCACGCCCGCGCAACTCGTGATGGGTCGCGGCACGCTCGACGGGCGGCCGGTCGTGGTCGCCGGCGATGACTTCACGGTACGCGGCGGTTCGGCGGAAGGCGGATTGCGCGACAAGATGCTCCGTGCCGAAATGATGGCGCGCGATCTGCGCCTGCCCATCGTGCGGCTGTGCGACGGCACGGGCGGCGGCGGCTCGGTGCGCGCGCTCGAGGTCGACGGCTACGCGAAATGCCCGGCACTGTACGGTTGGGGGCTCGCCATCGAGAACCTGAGTCTGGTGCCGGTGGTCGGACTGGCGCTCGGATCGACGGCGGGATTCGGCGCCGCGCGCGTCGCGACCAGCCATTACTCGATGATGGTGAAAGACACGTCGCAGATGTTCATCGCCGGTCCGCCGGTGGTGAACCGGCTCGGGCCTCAATACGGGAAGAACGAACTCGGCGGCAGCGAGATCCATACGCGCAACGGCACCGTCGACGATGAAGTGGCAGACGAAGCCGAGGCGTTCGCGCGCACGCGGCGTTTCCTGTCGTATATGCCGCGCTCGGTCTTTGAACTGCCGGCGCGGCTCGCTACCGGCGACGAGGTGAATCGCAAAGTCGACAGTCTTATCGATGTGATTCCGCGCGACGAGCGCCAGGTTTACAAGATGCGTGCCATCGTCGAAGCGGTGGCGGATCAGGGCTCGTTTTTCGAAATGGGCCGGCGCTGGGGACGGCCGGTCATTACGGGCTTCGCGCGCTTCGACGGCTGGCCCGTCGCGCTGCTCGCGAGCGACCCCTATCACTACGGCGGCGCGTGGACGGCCGACGCCGCGCGCAAGATCCGCCGCTTCGTCGATCTCGCGCAGACTTTTCATTTTCCGGTCGTGCATCTCGTCGATGTGCCCGGCTTCATGGTTGGTCTCGAGGCGGAACAGAAGGGAACGATGCGCCATGCGGCCGAAGCGATTGCGGCGATCATCGGCTCTACGGTACCGTGGTGCG
Organism: uncultured Streptomyces sp.; assembly: GCA_964510405.1. GTDB lineage: Bacteria > Pseudomonadota > Gammaproteobacteria > Burkholderiales > SG8-41 > PALSA-1004. Next base: position 2,177 of record CAZEAX010000160.1, read on the forward strand.
CGGTCATCGTGCGCAAATGCTTCGGCATCGGCGGCGGCGCGCACGCCAACAACTCGCGCTACTCGACGCGCTACGCGTGGCCGTCCGCGAACTGGGGATCGATGCCGATCGCGGGCGGACTGGAAGCGTCTTATCGATCGGAAATTGCAGGCGCAGCCGACCCGGCCGCCAAACTTGCGGAGATCGAGGCGAGACTCGACCGGGTGTGCTCGCCGTTCCGCACGGCCGAAGCGTACAACTTCGACGAGATCATCGATCCGCGCGATACGCGGCGGCTGTTGTGCGAGTTCGCGGCGGTGAGTGCGGGAACGATCCCGGCGGGCGCGCCGTCGTTCGGTTACCGGCCTTAATGGAAGAACGTTGATGGATGCAACAACCGAACGACTGGTGGAGTTTGCCTTCAGGCCGGAGTTCTCGGCGCTGTCCGCGGATACGACCCACGCGTGCAAGCAACATGTGATCGACACCATCGCGAGCGCGCTGGGCGCCTACGATGAACCGTTGAGCAGGATGGCGCGCACGATTGCGCGGCGCTATGCGGGAACGCCCGAAGCCGGCGTATGGGGCAGCAGCCTGCGCACGTCGGCGGAGGCCGCGGCGTTCGCGAACGGCGTGATGCTGCGCTATCTCGATTTGAGCGACACCTACTTGAGCAAGAGCCGCGGGCATCCGAGCGACATGACGTCGGGCATACTCGCCGTCGCCGACCATCTTGGCGCGGACGGCCGCTCGGCGTGCGGCGCCATCACGCTGGCCTACGATGTCTACTGCAGCTTCATGGACGCGATCGACATCAACTCCAAAGGCTGGGACCAGCCCGTGTACAGCGTGCTGGGCTGCGTGCTCGGCGTCGGCCGCCTGATGAAACTCACGCGCGAACAGATGGCGAACGCGGTGGCGCTGGCGCTGGCGCCGAACATGGCATTGACGCAGACGCGGCGCGGGGATTTGAGCAGCTGGAAAGGCTGCGCCGGCGCGAACGCGTCGCGCAACGCGGTCTTTGCGGCAATGCTCGCGCGCGAGGGTTTCACCGGCCCGACCGCGGTGTTCGAAGGCGAGGGCGGATTGTGGGACGTCGTCGGGCGCTTCGAATGGCCGCTGCCGGCGATTCCGGCTGCGCCGCACATGATCGGACAAACGCATATCAAGCGTTTGCCGGTTTGTTATCACGGCCAGTCCGCGGTCGAGGCCGCGCTCGAACTGCGCGCGCGCGTGACGCTGCCGGACATCGATGCGATCAACGTCGCAGCGTATCGCACCGCGGTGCACATGATGGGCAACGATCCTTCGCGTTGGGCGCCGGCAACGCGCGAAACTGCCGACCACAGCCTGCCGTACGTCGTCGCCGTCGCGTTGCTGGACGGAAAAGTGACCGCGCAGTCATTCGCGTCCGAACGCCTGACCGATCCGGCGGTAGCCGCGCTGATGAAAAAAATCACGGTGACCGAAGATGCGGAATTGTCCGCGCAGTATCCGCAATCGTCGGCGAGCCGGCTGCACATGCGTCTCATTTCCGGCGCATCGCTCACGCATGAAGTGCGCCATCCCAAAGGGCATGCGATGAACCCGCTGACGGATGCGGAAATCGAAGCCAAGTTTCGCGATCTCTTCGCGCCATGCGGCAACGCGGCGCAGTGCGAGACGGCGCTGGAAGCGCTGCGGAATTTCGACCGCGCGAAAGACGTCCGGCGCGACGTGCTTGAACGGCTCGCGCTGCGGCCTGCGTCCGACGCCTGACACGGTAACTGCAGCGGGCCGGACAATATGCTACATTCAAGCGGTAGAAGTCATTGTCCCGTTCCTGCAGCAACCCGCGCCAACGCAGTATGTGGCAGAAAGTGATTGCGCAAGCAATCAGGCCCGGCCCCGGGCCCGCGCCAAAATGTACCACAGCGCTTAGTGGGAGGCCTGCAGCTATCGATCAGGAGGAGCAGCAATGCAGCGCATTTCCCATTCCATAACGGCCATCGGCCTGTGTTCGTTCGCGGCGGTCGCGTCCGCGCAGCAGGTCGCGGCCAATTATCCGGACAAGCCGATCAGGGTCATCGTCCCGGTGGCGGCGGGTGGCGGCACCGATATCATTGCGCGCATCGTGATGAGCAAGGTGGGCGAAGGTCTCGGCGCAGTCATCGTGATCGACAATCGCGCGGGTGCGGGCGGAATACTCGGCAACGAAATCGTCGCGCATTCGCAGCCGGACGGCTATACGCTGCTCTTTACTTATGCCGCACATACGATCGTGCCGTTCATCTATCGCAAGGTGCCGTACGACGTTTACAAGGATTTCGCGCCCGTCACGATGGCCGGCTCGCAGCCCCTGTTGCTGGCGATCAACGCATCCGTCAAAGCCAATACGGTGCAGGAACTGATCGCACTCGCCAAGGCGAAGCCGAATGAATTGAACGTGGCACTTGCCACCCCCAGCAGTTCCGGCGCGCTGGCCGCCGAGCTTTTCAAAATCCTCACCAACACCCAGATGGTGTCGGTGCCGTTCAAGGGCGGGGCGCCCGCGTTGACCGCGATGGTGTCGGGCGAAGTGCAGCTCATCTTTACGACGCCGCCGACCGTGATGCCCTACATCAAAGGCGGCAAGGTAAGAATCCTCGGCACCTCCGGCAAGGATCGCGTGCCTTACCTGCCCGAAGTGCCGACGCTCGCGGAAGCCGGCATCAAGGACTTCAACACGGCGCCGTGGCAGGGATTGCTGGCTCCCGCCGGCACGCCGCAGGCGATCATCGACCGGCTTTATAAGCAGGCCGGCGAAGTGCTGAAAACGCCGTACGCGCACGAACGGTTTGCGGCGGCCGGCACCGACGTCGTGGGCAGTTCGCCGAAGGAGTTTGGCGAACTTATCAAACGCGAGCTCGCGCAGAACAGCAGGGTCATCAAGGCCGTCGGCATGCGCGCCGATTGACCGCGCGCAGTTCCTCGCCGTCGCCAATCAATTTTCAATAGAAGGATCGTATGCCCATCATTTGTGAGAAACGCGGGCACGTCGGCGTGCTGACGCTGAGCCGGCCGGAAGTCCGCAACGCGTGGTGCGAGGATTTCTACGGTGAATTGCGCGACGGGCTGCGCGAGCTGGAGGAGGATCCCGCGATCCGCTGCGTGATCATGACCGGCGACGAGGCCGGCGGCGCTTTCTGCGCAGGGGCCAATCTGAAGGACCCGAACACGCACGTGCTGAATTCTGTCGCGGATTTCATTCGCAATCTGCCGAACCGGCGTTTCCACGCGTTCAAGACGATAGACGATTTTCCCAAACCGCTGATCTGCGCGGTCAACGGCTACGCGGTGGGCATAGGCGCGATCGTGACCTACTGCTGCGATCTGATCGTAGCGTCCGAGCGCGCCGAATGGCGGTTGACGCAGGTCAAGCTCGGCATCATTCCCGCGCAAGCGGCGCTGGTGCGGCTCGCGCGCTGGGTCGGCAAGGGCAGCGCCATGCGCCTGGGCATGGGTTTTCCGCTGAAAGCGGACGAGGCGCAGCGCATCGGTCTCGCGCAGTGGGTGGTGCCTCATGCGGAACTGATGGCGCGCGCGATGGAGATTGCGGACCAGATTTCCGGTTATCCGCCGCTCGCGAGCCGCCTCACCAAGGAATCTTTGAACCAGGGCATCAACATGCCGCATCTGACGGACGCAGCGCTGATGGACCTTTACCGGTTCACGACACTCGAAGGCACGGAAGACAAGAAAGAAAGTCACGACGCGTGGCGCGAGCGGCGCAAACCGCAGATCAAGGACCAATAAGCATGCCTGAACGGAAATCGCCGCGCGCGAAGGCCGCTACGCCGCGGCTCGCGATCGACCGCATCGAAATCATCCCGCTCGATATCGTGCCGGCCAACAAGCGCCGGATACCGACCGGGCCGCATCTTTACGGCGGCCCCGGCAGCTGGGTGGGGCGGCCCATCGTGCTGCGGATTCGCGCGCAGGGCTTGAGCGGCTGGGGCGAAATCCGGCCGGTCAATCCATTCGTGGGAGAAACCGCCGCCAGCATGTTCGCGTGCCTGCGCGACTTTTATGCGCCGCTGTGCATCGGCCGCGACGCATTGCAGATCGAAGACATCCTGCGCAGTTGCGAGTTGCAATTGCCGAAGAATCCCGCCGCGCTTGCGGTGCTCGACATGGCGCTGCACGATTTGGTCGGCAAGGCGCTCGACGTGCCGGCGCACGTGCTGCTCGGCGGCGCCTGCAAGGACCGCATCGCGATGGAATGGTCGTTGGGGCTTGCCGACGAAAAGGCGATGCTCAAGGAGGCCGTGACGGCGATCGAGAAATACGGCGTCAAGTATCTGTGCGTGAAGATCGGGCCCGCCGTTCAGATCGACACCGACGTGCGGATCGTGAGCCGGGTGCGCAAAGCGCTGGGCCCGGATATATTTCTCGGCGTCGACGCCAATACGACTTACGACCGGGTGAACGCCGTCAAACTGGTCGCGCGGCTGGCGGACGCCGGTCTCACGTACTTCGAGCAACCCGTACCGGCGGAGGCATTGCGCGACATGCGCTGGATACGCGACCACGCGAATGTCGCCGTTCTTGCGGACGAGTCGGTCTACAGCGCAACCGATGCCGCCAATGTGATTGCGGCGCAAGCGGCGGACGTGCTGGGTCTCAAGTTTTACAAATGCGGCGGCCTGCGCCGCAGCCGCGAGATTGCGGTGATAGCCGCGGCCTCGGGCCGCCCAGTCAACTGCGCGGGTACTGCGAACGGCAGCTATATCGAAGCGATCGCCGGCGCGCATCTTTGCGCGTCGATTCCGAACCATGCGTTCGGCGCGGAGTTCATGATGGGATTGCCCGCCGTCGCCGCGGATACGCTGGTCATGAACCAACCCATCGACATCAAGGACGGCTATTGCAATCTGCCGCGCCTGGCCGGACTCGGCATCGAGATCGACGAGGCGGAAGTGAAGCGCCACGAACTCGCGCGCGCGGTGGTAGGCACGAAATAAGGACAATGCAGTGAGCAACTTCGAGTTTCTTTTCAATCCGCGCGCGATCGCGGTGATCGGCGCAAGTCCCGAGGCGAACCGGCCCGGCGCGCAGACCATACGGGCGTTGCAGGAACGCGGATACGCGGGCGGCGTCTATCCGGTGAACCCCAAGTACGGCGAGCTCGCGGGCCTGCCCTGTTTTGCGTCGGTCAAGGACGTGCCGACGCCGTGCGATATCGCGGTCATCGCGCTGCCCGCCGCGTTGGTGCCCGACATGGTCGCCGAGTGTGGCCGCCACGGCGTGCGCTTTGCCGTCGTGCTTGGCGGCGGTTTCAGGGAATCGGGTCCCGAGGGCCATCAACGCGAGCAGCGCATGCTGGCGGCGGCGCGCGAGTACGGCGTCAGGATCATCGGCCCGAATTGTCTCGGTCTCGTCAACGTGCACGCGCGCGCGTATGCGGCGTTCGGCAGCCTTGCGCGTGCGCCGTGGTTGACACCGGGCGCGGTGTCGGCAGTCATCCAAAGCGGCGGCTTCGGCAACAGCCTGGTGATCCGCTGCGCGACGGCGGGCATCGGCTTCCGGCAGGTCGTCGCCAGCGGCAGCGAAAGCGATTTGAGCGCGCCCGAACTCGTCGAAGCGATGGTCGACGATCCCGGCACGCGGTTGATCCTGATGTACATGGAAGGCATCAGCGACGGACGCCGGTTCGTCGCGGTGGCCGAGCGCGCGCTCGCCGCCGGCAAGCCCATCGTCGTCTGGAAAGCGGGCAACACTCGGCAGGGCGTGAAGGCGGCTGCATCACACACCGCGAACATGACGGGTTCGTACGACATTTATCGCGCTGCCTTCCTCCAGTGTGGCGTCATCGAAGTGCACGAGATGGAAGATGCGATCGACTGCGTGCAGTCCCTGCTCGCTTATTCGGAGCGGCCGGCGGGAGACGACGTTGCGATCATGGGCGGCTCGGGCGGTTCGGCCGTGGTGTTTGCGGACGCCGCCGATCAATGCGGAATCAGCCTCGCCGTGCTCGCGCCGGCGACCCTGGCCCTGTTGCACAAGGAGCTGCCGGATACGGCGTCGCTGGAAAATCCGATCGACTACGCCGCCGGCTTCATCACCAACGCGAACACGCCGCGCTTTCGCGCGGCGGTGGATGCAGTGCTCGCCGACCCGGCGGTTCATCAGCTGGGCGTGCTGTTCGCAACGACCACGGGCGAGCAGGCGCGCAACGGCGCCACCGTGCTCGCGGAAGCGGTGCGGAAGCACCGGAAGCCGGTGTTCACATTCCTGTCGGTGCCGCGGGAAACCACGGGCGGCGGCATGGACATCCTGGAAAAAGCGGGCATTCCCATCCTGCCGTCGCCGGGGCGCGTGGTAAAAGCGATGCAAGTGCTGTCGGACTACCAGCGTGCGCGGGAAAAAGTGCGGCGCGTTGTCGCGGAACAAAAAACTGTTTCCGCAAAACGCTGCGCATCCGGCACGTTGAGCGAGCACGAGAGCAAGGACGTATTGAAAGCGTGGGGCGTGCCGGTGACTGCCGACCGCCTGTTGCCAGTCGCGCCCGTGAACGCCAGCGATGTCGCTGGAGTGTCGTTTCCCGTCGCGCTCAAGATCGTCTCGCGCGATATTCCGCACAAGTCGGAAATCGGCGGCGTTCATCTGAACATCGGGAATGCCGCAGAACTCGCCACGGCGGCGCGCGAGATGCTCGAGCGCGTGCAACGCGCGGCACCCGCGGCGAAACTCGATGGACTGCTGGTATCGGAGATGATCGTCGATGGCGTCGAAACGATCGTCGGCGTCGTCAACGATTCGGTGTTCGGCCCGGTGGTCGCCTTCGGCCTCGGTGGAATTTTCGCGGAGACGCTGAAAGACGTTACCTACCGGCTCGCGCCTTTCGATCTCGATACCGCGCGGGAAATGATTGCGGAACTGCGCGCGGCGCCGATTTTGTCCGGTGCGCGCGGCCGGCCCGCTGCCGATATAGAAGCGCTCGCGCAGGCGCTCGTCGCCGTGTCCGGGCTGGCGTGGCAGTTGCGCGACAGCCTCGAAGAGATGGACATCAATCCGCTGCTGGCGCGGCCGGTTGGCCGTGGAGTCACCGCGGCGGACGCGTTGCTGCGTTTTCGCTGAATTGGAAGACGGATAAATAAATGGATGCCACGCTGCAAAAGATCACCGACTTCGCGTTTCAACTCAAATACGACGATCTGACGCCCGAAGCGATCCATGAGTGCAAGCGCCGCTTCATCGACAGCGTCGCATGCGCCATAGGAGGCTATAACGCGGAGCCGTGCGTAATCGCGCGGGCCGTGGCGGGCAAAGCGCGTGCCGACAAAACCGCGCGCGTCTTCGGCACGCTGGAGCGCACGACGCCCGAGCTCGCGGCGTTCGCCAACGGCGTGATGATCCGCTATCTGGACCTCAACGACGCGACGGGCAGCGGCGGCGGGCACCCGAGCGATGCGTTCGCCGCGTTGCTGGCGGTCACCGATCATCACAAGACCGACGGCAAAACTTTTTTGCTCGCGTCGATCATCGTCTATGAGCTGTATCTCGGATTTTTCGCGGGCAACCGCATCCGCAACCGCGGCTGGGACCACGTCGTGTATACGGCGCTCGCGGGCGCGGCGGGTATCGCGAAAATCCTGGGGCTCGATCACGCGCGCATGGCCAACGCATTGGCCCTCGTCCTGACGCCG
>CAZEAX010000161.1:0-1014 GCA_964510405.1 uncultured Streptomyces sp.
CGGCCTCCTGCGAGGCCTGCCAGAAGAACAGATACGGGCTGATCGTGGTGCCGAATACGCCGACCACCAGCGCGATATAGTCGGGCTTGAACGACAGTTGCGGCAACAGCCCGCCGGCCAGCAGTTCCTCCAGGGGAATATGCACGACGAGCAGGGTCCCGACGTAGGCAAACAGCGCCAGCGTGAGCCACTTGAGTATCGGCGAATAACGCGGAAACGGAATGAATATCTGCAGCGTGAGCGACACCAGTGCAAAGAATACGATGTAAATCTGGCTGTTGCCGCCCACCACGAGCGCCAGCGCGGTTCCCATCGCGCCGAGATCGGCGGCGATGTTGATGGTGTTGGCGATCAGCAGCAGCGACACGATGAAATACAGGAGCGGTCGCGGGAAATGCGCGCGGATGTTGGCCGCGAGCCCGTGGCCCGTGACGCGCCCGAGGCGCGCGCTCACGATCTGGATCCCGATCATGAGCGGGGTCGTGATCAGAACCGACCACAGGAGTCCATAGCCGAATTGCGCGCCGGCCTGCGAATAAGTGGCAATACCGCTGGGATCGTCGTCGGCGGCGCCAGTGATGAGCCCCGGGCCGAGCTTCTGCAGCAGGGGCACGTGATTTTTCCCGTGCGTGTCCTTGACGGTGCGATGCTTCTGGGCCATGGGTGGATGTCGGTTCGGTGAACTAATCTGAATGAAGCGGACAAACAATGCAGCCGCGATTGTCGCCCGAATCGGCGTCCGAACCAAGCATTCCGATGCGCCGGGCGCTTGGAACCTGCGAGAATCCGGCGGAGAATACCGCGTCATTCCATCATCTCATCGACGCCGTACGTCGATCACCGGGAGCATTCATGAAAGTCACTCACGTTGCGGGAATATTGAGCGGGTTCGCCGGCGGACTTATCGGTGCTTACGTATTGCCACATATCGACCGCGGCGGCGCGACGCTGATGCCGGCGGCCACAGCCGCCACCGTCCAGCCGAACGTCATCACCGCGGGCCGGATCCAGCTT
>CAZEAX010000161.1:1024-9818 GCA_964510405.1 uncultured Streptomyces sp.
CAGCTTGTCGATGCCGGGGGCAAAGTGCGCGCCGAGCTTACGATGTCGCGCGACGGCGGGCCCGCGCTCTTTTTCTTCGATACCGCGGGCCGCAACCGCCTCGTGCTCGGGCTCTACGCGCCGGCGGAAAGCGAATATCCGTTCGTCGTCCTCAACGACACCCAGCAGCACGCGGCCGGGATCTTCCGTCTGTTCGGCGGGCATGAAACGCCGGTCGTCGTGCTGAAGAACCAGGGCCGCGACCGGTCCGTCTACGGCCTCAATGCAACGACCACCGAACCGTTCATCACCAACTTCGCCAGCGACAGCAAGCGGACCGATGTCTTCGGCAAGTTCTAGAACGCTGATCGCCGCGTGCGTCATTGCGGCGGCCGTAGCTGGCGGCTGGTGGGCATGGCATCAATTCCGCGCAGCGCAGCGTCCAGAGTACGTGCTGATCAACGAAACCGCGCAGCACGACTACGACCTTGCGTTCAGAATGAGCTTGAAGCTCGCCGAGAAGAAATCCGGCATCGAAAACGCGCTGGTGCTGCTCAATGCGCTGCCGCCGGGCAAGTCGATCGAAGAAACCACGGCCGGACTTTTCGAGCAACTGCGAATCGGCGCGCGGCGCAACGGGCGCGGCGTACTCTACCTCTACAGCGCGCAGGAAAATCTGCTGCGGGTTCTGGTGTCCTACGATCTCGAAGGCGACATTCCCGACGCTTACTGTCGCCGCCTCGAAGAAGCGGCCAAAACGTACATGCTCTCGGAAGTGCCGCAGGATTTCATTTCCGAGCTCATCATCACGACCAATCTGCGCGGCATGGGTTCGAAGACTGCGACCGAGGCGCCGACGCGGCCGCGCTGGCTCAGCAACGATTTTCTCGCGGGCGGCGGCGGCGCGCTCGTGCGCGGCTACGGCAAGACGCTCGCCGATTACCAGCGCGCGATTCGCGGCCTGCCGGATGCCGACTTGAAACAATTTCTGCCGTCGCCGGATGCCAAGGTAACGATGGAGCGCTATCTCGCGTCGCTCGCGGCCGGCATCGGCGATCCGCGCCTGCCGCTCTTGACCGAAGGCAGCCGCATATTCCGCGCCGTGGTCCCGCGCGACGATGCGCAGCAAAAAAGAATTCACGAGTTCTTTACCGCCGCCGCGCCGTACCGCCTGATTTTTGCCGGCGATTTAGGTCTCGCTGTACCGCAGCCGGGCCACTCGAATCTGCCGGTCGTGCTCCGGCGTGGGGCCGATAAGTTGTGGTACGTAGACGAACCCAAAGGGTGGACGTACTTTCACCGCTTCGAGGACAACGTGAATTTCTATGTGAAATACTCGGACAATCCGTTCCTCGCGTCTCTGCGCGAAATGCATCTGCCGAATATGGACCGTGCGATCTATGGCGATCACGCGCACACGCCCGCCCCGCCCGCGTATCCGTACTCGCTCGCCGCGGAGATACGGGCGCACGAAAGCAAAATCCGCGCGGAACCACAAAACGCAGCGGCGCATGCCGCGCTGGGCGACCTGTATCTTTTCGAGATGAACTGGCTCACCAGATCGATAGCGATGTATGAAAAAGCGTCCGCCCTCGCACCCGGTGAACTCACCTACCACTGGCGCCTGATGGACCTTTACCTCAACGCCTCGCGCGCCGACAAATCGCTCGCCGAACTCAAGTATCTTGCGGAGCATTTGTCCGCCGACCCGCAAACGCAGGATTGGTATCGCCAATACCGCAAAGAATACGATTTCGGCGGTCATTGACCCGCCCGGGACCGCCGTCACCGGAAATTCGCCGCATGATTGACAGCAGTTGTGCCGGTTAGCATAATTTTTCCCCGCGCATGCGGTTTGCCGTCTACGCTATGAAAATGGAGGAGCCATGAAACTTCGCGAATTGTTCGTTGCCGTATCCGCAATGTTGCTGCTCTGCCCTGCAGCTGCGCCCGCGCACGATGATGACGAAGTGAAGGGCAAACTCGGCAAAGTCGCGTTCGAGAATTCCTGCGACCCGAAAGTGCAGCCGCTGTTCCTGCGCGGCGTCGCCATGCTGCACTCGTTCTGGTACAGCGCCGCCGAAAAAACTTTCCGCGACGTGCTGGCGGAGGACCCGACCTGCGCGATCGCGACGTGGGGCTTCGCCTCCATCATGATGTCGAATCCGCTGGCCGGCGCCGGCGCGTCCCCCAAAGGTGCCGAGCAGTCGATCGCGATGATCGAGCAGGGCCGCAAAATCGGCGCGAAGACGCAGCGCGAACGCGACTACATCGGGGCGGTCGCGGCTTACTACGAAGATTGGGGCAACCGTTCCGAACGCGCGCGCCAGCTCGCGCGCGCGAAAGCGTACGAGGCGCTCGCCGCGCGCTATCCGCAGGACGACGAAGCGCAGATTTTCTATGCACTCTATCTTGCCGGCACGCAATTGCAGTCCGACCAGACGTACGCGGCGTACCTGAAAGCGGCCGCGATCCTCGAGAAAGAGTTCGTCAAATATCCCGACCATCCGGGCGTCGCGCACTACCTGATCCACAGCTACGATGCGCCGCCAATCGCGCAGCAGGGATTGAACGCGGCACGGCGTTATGCGGACATCGCGCCCGAAGCGCCGCATGCGCTGCACATGCCGTCGCACATCTTCACGCGCGTCGGCGCGTGGGAGGAATCGGCGGCAACCAATACGCGGTCGGCGAACGCCGCGCGCAAAAGCGGCGAACCGGATGAGGCCTATCACGCTAGCGACTACATGACTTATGCCTACCTGCAGCTCGCGCGCGACAAGGATGCAAAACGCACGATACAGGAGGCGCTGCAGGTCACGGGAACGTCGCCCGCACGGCCGACCGCTCCGTATGCAACCGCGGCCATGGAAGCACGCTACGCCTGCGAGCGCGGTGCGTGGCAGGAGGCCATGCAGTTGCAAGTGCGCCCGACCAAGCTGCATTTCCCGGACGCGATCACGTACTTTGGCCGCGCGCTCGGGGCCGCGCGCAGCGGCGACGCAGCTGCCGCGCAGAAAGAAGCGGCGCAACTCGAAGCAGAGCACAAGGCGCTGCGGGCCGAGAACAACAATTACTGGGCGAACGAAGTCGAAATCCAGCGCCTCGCGGTCGCCGGATGGATCGCACTCGTGCAGGGCAACGCCGATGACGCGTTGAAATTCATGCGCGCCGCCGCCGACATCGAGGACAAAAGCGAGAAGCACATCGTGACACCGGGACGGCTCGTGCCGGCGCGCGAACTTCTCGGCGACATGCTGCTCGAATTGAATCAACCGGCGGCCGCATTGAAGGAATACGAAGCTTCGCAACTGCGCGAACCGAACCGCTTCCGCGGACTGTACGGCGCGGCGCGCGCGGCGGAAGCCGCCGGCGACCGGCAGACGGCCGCGAATTACTACGGCAAGCTGCTCGCGCTGGCGAAAAACTCCGATGGCACGCGCCCCGAGCTCGCGCGTGCGAAATCGTACGTAGCGCAACGATGAGCCGTAATGCGCTGGTCGCGATTGCGTTTGCATGCGCGGCGCTCGCGGGGGCGCCCGCTTTCGCCGAGCCGTTCGAAACCAATCCGGTGTTGTCGGCGAGCGACGCGGATTATGCGGCCGGCAAGCAGGCAATGGACCGGAAGAACTGGCCCGAGGCGGCGAAACGGTTCGAGGCGGCCTTGAAGCGCAATCCCGACAGCGCGGACCTGCAGAATTATCTCGGCTACACGCACCGCAACCTCAAGCAATTCGATCTCGCGTTCAAATACTACAAGCGCGCGATCGAGCTCGATCCGCGGCATCGCGGCGCGCACGAATATATCGGCGAGGCCTATCTGATGGTCAACGATCTGCCGAATGCGGAAAAGCATCTCGCCGCGTTGCGCGGGATCTGCCTATTGCCATGCGAAGAACTGGACGACCTCGAAAAAGCGGTCGCCGCCTATAAAGCGAAAAAGTGATTAGGCGATTGAGCAATTGAGCAACTAAATCGTTGAACCACTCAATCACTTGATCACTTAATCACCATTCACCAATTAGACCGCCACTTTGCGCAGCCGCAGCGCGTTGCCGATCACCGACACCGAGCTCATACTCATCGCGGCGCTCGCGAGCATCGGGCTCAGCAAAATCCCGAAGAACGGATACAAGACACCCATCGCGATCGGCACGCCGAGAAAGTTGTAGACGAACGCGAAGAACAGGTTCTGACGGATATTGCGCATGGTGCCCTGGCTCAGGAGCCGCGCTTTGGCGATGCCGCGCAGATCGCCTTTCACGAGCACGATGCGCGCGCTGTTCAACGCCGCGTCGGTGCCGGTGCCCATCGCGATGCCGACGTTGGCGGCGGCGAGCGCCGGCGCATCGTTGACGCCGTCGCCCGCCATCGCGACGATGCGGCCTTCTTTCTGCAATGCCTGCACTGTCTTGTATTTGTCCGCCGGCATGACTTCGGCCTTGACCTCGTCGATTCCCAGTTGTTTGGCCACTGCCGCCGCCGTCGTCGCGTTGTCGCCGGTAAGCACGACGATGCGCAAGCCGGAAGCGCGCAACTGCGCGATCGCCTCCCGCGTCGTCGACTTGATCGGATCGGCGACGCCGATAAGGCCTGCCAGCCGGTTGTCGTAGCCGACGAACATGACGGTCTGGCCGAGTTCGCGCAGGTGCTGCGCTTCGGCCTCTATCGGCGCGACATCTATGCCCGCATCGTGCATCAACGGCAGATTTCCCAGCAAAGCGAGCTTGCCATTAATGCGGCCGCGCACGCCCTTGCCGGTCACCGCCTCGAAATTCTCGACGGGCGCCAGCGCCGATTTTTGATCCTGCGCGTAATTGAGTACGGCCTGGGCCAATGGATGTTCGCTCATTTTTTCGAGCGCCGCGCCGTGCGCGAGCACTTCGGCGTCGGTGAACCCGGGCGCTGCAAAGACTTTTTGCACCTTGGGCGCGCCTTCGGTGAGTGTGCCGGTTTTGTCGATCACCAGCGTGTCGACTTTCTCCATCAGTTCGAGCGCCTCCGCGTCCTTGATCAGCACGCCTTCGCGCGCTCCGCGGCCGATGCCGACCATGATCGAAATGGGTGTTGCGAGCCCCAGCGCGCACGGGCAGGCGATGATCAGCACGGACACTGCGACGACGAGCGCGTTGGCGAGCGCCGGCGCCGGCCCGACCAGCGCCCACACGGCGAACGCGATGACCGCCGAAGCGACGACGCCGGGCACAAACCAGCCCGACACCCGGTCCGCGAGCTTTTGAATCGGCGCGCGCGAACGGCTCGCTTCGTTCACCATATGCACGATCTGCGACAGCAAGGTTTCCGCGCCCACTTTCTCGGCGCGCAACAGGAACGAACCAAGCTGGTTGACCGTGCCCGCCGTGACTTTGCTGCCCGCTTGCTTCTCGGCCGGGATCGGCTCGCCGGTGATCATGGATTCATCGACGTTCGATCTGCCGTCGGTGACCACGCCATCCACCGGCACTTTGGTGCCCGGCTTCACGCGCAGGATATCGCCGACGTGAACGTCGTCGAGGTGGACTTCTTCCTCGCTGCCGTCGGCTTTTACGCGCACCGCCGTGTTCGGTGCAAGTGCCAACAGAGATTTGATCGCGCTGTTGGTTTGCGATCGCGCGCGCAATTCCAGCACCTGCCCCATCAACACCAGCGTGACGATGACGGCGGCCGCTTCGAAATACAGGGGAACCATGCCGTTAATCTTGAATGCTTCCGGCAGCAGCGCGGGAAACAGCAGGCCGATGAGACTGAAAACATAGGCGGCCCCGGTGCCGATTCCGATCAGGCTGAACATATTGAGATTCCAGGTTTTGAACGACAGCCACGCTCGCTCAAAGAAAGGCCAGCCGGCCCACAACACTACCGGCGTCGCCAGCACGGCCTGCGTCCAGTTGAACGCGGTCCCGCTCACCAGGTGATGGAGGTTGAGCCCGGGCACCATCTCGCTCATGGTGATCACGAGCAGCGGCAGCGAAAGCACGGCGCCGATCCGGAAACGCCTCGTCATGTCATTGAGTTCGGAGTTGTCTTCCGTCGCGGTCGCCAGCAGCGGCTCCAGCGCCATGCCGCACTTCGGGCAAATGCCGGGACCGACCTGCTGCACTTCCGGATGCATCGGGCACGTATAGACGTCGCCCTTCGCCGCAGGACTCTCGGCAGGGGCTTTTACGGGTCCGCCCGCGGCGGGCGCTTGATGCGCATGCGGTTTCATCGCAACCGGGCGCGGCGCGTTCAGGTATTTATCCGGATCCGCGTCGAATTTCGTTTTGCAGCCCGCACAGCAGAAGAAATACCTGGTGCCCGCGAATTCGCTGGCGGGCTTCCCGGCCTGCTCATTGACCTGCATGCCGCATACGGGATCGGTTGCCATTAGCTTTGCCTCGCTTCGTTCATTGTAACTGCACCGGTCTTCTTCGCGCGCGGCCGGCGCATCAACAGGTACGCCGCCGGTATCACGAACATCGACAGCAGCGGAGCCGTGATCATGCCGCCGACCATGGGTGCGGCGATGCGCTGCATGATTTCCGAGCCGGTGCCGGCGCCGAACATGATGGGCAGCAGGCCCGCGATGATGACCGCGACGGTCATCGCCTTCGGCCGCACGCGCAGCACTGCGCCTTCGCGGATCGCGTCTTCGAGCTGCGCGAGCGTCGGCGCTGCGCCCGCCGCCTGCCGCGCATCCCGCGCATGCCGCAGATAGAGCAGCATGATCACGCCGAATTCCGCGGACACGCCGGCTAATGCGATGAACCCCACCGCACTCGCGACCGACAGGTGATGCCCGAGCGCGAATAGCAGCCAGCAACCGCCGACCAGCGCGAACGGCAGCGTCGCCATGATCAAGAGCGCTTCA
This sequence comes from uncultured Streptomyces sp., assembly GCA_964510405.1. GTDB lineage: Bacteria > Pseudomonadota > Gammaproteobacteria > Burkholderiales > SG8-41 > PALSA-1004. The sequence continues at coordinate 7,854 of CAZEAX010000161.1, forward strand.
TCGACGCGCCCGAACGTGAGGTACAGCAGCACGAATATGATGACCAGCGTCGCAGGCACCACGACTTTCAGCTTGGCGGTGGCGCGCTCGAGATATTCGAACTGACCCGACCACGACACCGAGTAACCGGCGCCCATTTCCACGTTCTTTGCCACCGCTTGCTGCATCTCGAGCACGGCCGAACGCAAATCGCGGCCGCGGATATCGACATAGACCCAGCCCGAGAGCCGCGCATTCTCGGATCGCAACATCGGCGGGCCGTCCGTCACGGTGATGGCGGCGACATCCGACAACCGGATTTGCGCGCCGCGTTCGGTCAACACGGGCAGATTGCGGATCTTCTCGACCGAGTCGCGCGTCTCCCGCGGATAACGCACGTTGATCGGAAAACGCTGCAGGCCTTCAATCGTTTCGCCGATGTTGTCGCCGCCGATGGCCGACGAGATGATGCCCTGCACGTCGGCGATGTTCATGCCGTAGCGTGCCGCCACGTCGCGGTCGATTTTGACGTCGATGTAGCGTCCGCCGGTCAAGCGTTCCGCCAGCGCGGACGTGACGCCAGGCACCGTCTTCACGACGCGCTCGATTTCGCCGGTGATGCGATCGATTTCCGCAAGGCTCGCGCCCGCGACTTTTACGCCGACCGGGCTCTTGATGCCCGTCGCCAGCATGTCGATGCGGTTGCGGATCGGCGGCACCCAGATATTGGATAGCCCGGGCACTTTGACGATGCGGTCGAGCTCCTCCACGAGTTTGTCCGGCGTCATGCCCGCGCGCCATTCGCTGCGCGGTTTGAACTGGATCGTGGTCTCGATCATTTCCAGCGGCGCCGGATCGGTCGCGCTGTCGGCGCGGCCGGCCTTGCCGAAAACGCGTGCGACTTCCGGCACCGTCTTGATCAGGCGGTCGGTCTGCTGCAGCACCTCCGTCACTTTGCCGATGGAAATCCCCGGCAGCGCCGACGGCATGTACAAAAGATCGCCCTCGTCGAGCGGCGGCATGAATTCGCCGCCCAGATGCAGCACCGGGTATAACGTCGCGGCCGCCAGCAGGAGTGCCGCGGCCAGCGTCGCTTTCGGGAACCGCAACACGCGGTCCAGCAACGGCCGATAGAGCGCGATCAACCAGCGGTTAAGCGGATTGGCCTGCTCCGGCGGAATGCGCCCGCGGATCAGGTAACCCATGAGCACCGGAATCAACGTCACCGCCAGCGCGGCGGAGGCCGCCATCGCGTAGGTCTTGGTGAACGCGAGCGGCGAGAACATGCGGCCTTCCTGCGCCTCCAGCGTGAACACCGGGATGAACGACAGCGTGATGACGAGCAGCGAGAAAAACAGCGCCGGGCCGACCTCGGCGGCGGATTCGCCGATGACCCGCCATTGCTCGTCGCCGCCGAGCATCGCGCCGGCATGCGCGTGCTTCCAGCGCTCGATATGCTTGTGCGCGTTTTCGATCATCACCACCGCGGCGTCGACCATCGCGCCGATGGCGATCGCGATGCCGCCGAGCGACATGATGTTCGCATTCACGCCTTGGTAGTACATGACGATGAAGGCGACGAGAATGCCGATCGGCAGCGTGACGATCGCGACCAGCGCCGAGCGCAGGTGAAACAGGAACAGCGCGCAGACGAGGGTGACGATGACGAATTCCTCGACGAGTTTTTCGCCGAGGTTGTCGATCGCGCGCTTGATCAGGTTGGAGCGGTCGTAGACTGGCACGATTTCCACTCCCGCCGGCAATCCGGGTTTCAGAGCTTCGAGTTTTTCCTTCACCGCGGCGATGGTCGCCAGCGCATTTTTACCGGAACGCATGACGACAATGCCGCCCGCGACTTCGCCTTCGCCGTCGAGTTCGGCGACGCCGCGGCGCATTTCCGGTCCGACCTGCACGCGCGCGACATCGCCGACGCGCACCGACACGCCGGCGCTCGTGGTCATCAGCGGCACCTTGCGGAAGTCGTCG